>CAIVHJ010000141.1 GCA_903905665.1 uncultured Phycisphaerales bacterium | reverse complement strand
GACAGGCGGACTTCGATCGCCCCGCTGTTCTCAAACTCCAGATCGTCAAACGCCACGACCTTCACGTTGTCCTGCACCGGCGAAGCGTTGTCCGTCGAATGTCCGGTCAACGTACCGGGGCCCAGACGGACCGTCTTGATGTCCATGTCGCGATCATTCACCAGCAGCTGCAGATCGGCATCGATTTCGTTCGGGCCGAAATTCTGCACCGTGGCGACGACGCTGAGTTGTTCGGGCTTTTCGTAATAACGGCTGGCCTGCAGCGAAACAATCGCGGCGTTGGTGTGACCCGCCGAAGCCACGTTGATCAACTGCATGGGTATTTTCTCGAACGAGACCGTCGCGGCATCATCGATCTGTCCGTCGGAAAAAAGAACCATCTGCGCCGGCGGAGCCGTGTTGATGGGTGAACCGGGCGGTGCTTCTTCCTGTGTTTTCCCGACGATCTCCGATTGTGCATGGGCGGTAGCCAGTGCGGCCGCCTCCTGCAACCGGGAAAGTCCCTGACTGGGCTGGATGCCCTCGATTGCCCTGCGAAGTTCGTCGCGATTGTCGGTAAATGGGGTCATCATCTCGGCGTGGTCGTTGAACGCAATCACCATCGCCCGATCAAATTCGTCCATCTGATTCAATTGCTGGAGGGCCGCCTTCTGGGCTCGTTCCAGCCGAGTACGACCGTCGGACTCCCGAACATTCATCGAAGCCGAACGGTCCAGAATCAAAATCAGCGAATTCTTTTTCTCTTGCCTCTGAAGCATCGGACGACCCAACGCCAACGCCCCGCCGATCAAAATCAGCAATTGAATCCACAACAACAAATTGTTCCGAATCCGCTGAAACGGCGCATTGACCTGTAAATCCTGGACCGCTCGCTTCCAGAAAAAAGTGGACGAGATCGGAACCTCACGTCGTCGCAATTTCAAAAAGTACATCAACACCAACGGAGGAACCGTCAGACCCGCAGCCAGCGCAATCATCCCCGGAGATAGAAAACTCATGGCCCTTCTCAACGCCGCGAATCGCAATCCGCGGACCTTCTATTTCAAAAGCCCCTTGCGCCTCAGATAGTTCAAAATCAACTGGTCGAACGCCACACGCGTCGTCGCAAACAAATAACTGATCCCCCGACGGGCGCAGTACTCCTTGAATCCCTCGCAATATGCCTTGAGATTCTGTTTATAGCGATTGATCAGTGCTCGCGTAATCGTCACTTCGGCAATGTCGGAATCTTCCACGTCTTTCAGACGCAAATCCCCAACGAGTTCCGGATCCACCTCGTCCGGTGAAAGCACCTGAATCACGTAAAGGTCCAGTTCGCGCCCCAGCAAATACCGCAACCCCTGTTCGTAACCGTTTTTGTCCAGAAAATCGCTGATGACGATCACCACCCCCCGCTGGGGATGACGCAGCGCGTAATGTTTGCACGATCGAGCCAGATTGCTCGTCCCGTCAAACGAGACATTCTCAAGAAAATCGATCAAACGCGACGTGAGGCGACGACCCCGCATCCCCGCCATCTCATAGGCCAAATCGTCGTTGAAAGCATAGACGCTCACGCGATCAAAATTGCACAAACCGATGTAACCCAGACCCGCCGCCACTCGCTTGGCGTACAAACCCTTCGTCACCGGCTTTCCCCAGTCCATGCTTTTGGACACGTCCACCAAAACACTGACGTGCAGGTCTTCTTCTTCGAGAAACAGTTTGAGAAACAATCGATCCAGGCGGGCGTAGATGTTCCAGTCGAGAAACCGAAGGTCGTCTCCCGGCACGTAGTTGCGGTAATCGGCGAATTCGACGCTTTCCCCTCGTCGTTTGCTCCGTCGCTCCCCCTTCATCGTTCCCCGGAACACTTTTCGCGTGAGGATTTCCAGCCGTTCCAGCCGGCTCATCATCTCCGCATCGAGCAATTCAGTTGTCGCCGTCGTCTTGATCATCGCTGCTTCACGTGATTATAAAAACTTCCTCGCCGCATTCCCAGTCCATGCCCGACGCGTTATCAGACGGTCCCAAAAGGCACGATTCTTCGTCGAATCGGAACAATCGTGGCTTCTATCGACAATAAATCGTAGATTGACTGATGGACCGCCCTTTTGCGGCGACCTCGGTGGGGCTGTGTGGACCTGAGGGGAATCGTCGGGAATTACGGCAACGCAATGGAAACCTCAAATCCAACATCTCAAGTCCTGCGCGAGGAAAACACCAGTGGTTCACTGCGCACGGATCAGGATCGGACAAATCAGGCCATCCCAACCGGACTTGCAGCCGCCGAAGTGGATGTCCGCGAAGACCTGCATGAACCCGCGGAAACGTCTTCGCCATCCCAGGCTCCTCGGCACGGGCTCGCTGAAATTGAATTCCCCGAAAGCCTTCAACAAGCGATCACGTCGAGACTCGAGTTATGGGTAAAACTGATGCGGCTCGAACAACGCCGAATCGAAATGCTCGAACAATGTCCCACGGCAGAACTGCATGCCGAAATCGCGCGGCAAAACGCTCAACTGCGAAATATCCCCTATCGCCAGAAACTCCTCCAGGCCCTCAAGACCGTCCGACGCAAACGAGATCAGGTGGCCGCCACTCTCACCCAGCAAGCCCCATCTCCCGTCGAAGCGAATTCTCCGATCAATCCCTCACTCAAGGAACTCCATCTCACACTGCTTGATCTGGCGATCGAGCAAATCGAGATTTTACTGGTCCGGAGCGACTTTCGAGACGTCGTCGTCGAAGCCGCTCAACCCCTGTGCGAGGATGAGCCGTTGTGCCAAATCGGAGACCTGCATGGAATCGACGGCGCCTCGCTGGTGGCCTGGACCTACTACGCTGCGGCAGTGGAGCAGGAGGTCCGACGCTATCAAGCCCTCGTGGACGAGCACGACGCTCGGATGGCGGAACTTGTCGAGTCGCGCAAACACGCTTCACTGATCGACAAACTCCTCACAACGACCCAGGATGTGCCGCCGCTCGATCCCGAAATCCTGACCAGAAAGCAAGCCGCCGAAAACGAACTCAATTCGATCGAAACCTTCCTCAATGACTTGTTTTGGGCCCTTTACGAGAAAATGGCCTGGTTGTTCGCATCGGGAGAACTCGAACCCTCCGAGCAGATTCCCGTTCGCGCTTTCTTGCGATACGGTTTGGTATCGTCTCATGCCGGATTGATCGCCGGCGACAAACGCGACTTCATTCTCCAGGACTGCGCGGTCAATCGTTACGTATGGCACAACACACCCAATGCCACACACGTTGTTTATGCCGACGAATACATCGAGGCGGTTCACCACCGAAACACCACTCCCGGCCCCGATGAACAACTCGAACTCAACAATCGAGGAAGCGACCTCTGGAAAGCGGACCGACTGTGGCGCTGGTCGATTTTCAGCGAGAAACTCATTGAACTGTATCAGGAGCGACGCGTCGCCCTCGTCCGGCAGATCGAGCAATTGGGACAACAATGCGCCGCTCTGGAAACCGAGTTTCAGGATCTCAAGTACGTGTCCTCTCGCCAGTCGGAAGCAGAATCCGCCAATCGACGTCTGCTGGAACTCTACCCCCACTTTGCCCGCCTGCGCCGAATCCTCGAACAATTCGAAGGCAAACTGATTCCTCGCCTCAGGGAACTGACCAACGACGGTTCGGATAAAATCGACGAAATCTGCCGAATCCTTACCCCTCAAAAGATCATTCGCCGCGAGGTGCAATTCATCCGACGACTCGCGCGTTTGGCGGGTCGATTGAAAACTCCGTTTCCGCAGTTCGTTCTCCGCGACATCTTCGATCCGCACCACGCCGGATATCACCACCGCCAGGCCGTTCTGGACGCCGTACGCATCCACGAAGAGACCGATCAGTTCGCATTCCATCAGGTTCTCATCCCGAACAAAGTGCGCGATCGGCGCCTCACGATGCGGATTCCACCGACGATCATTCTGGTTCCCGGTTGCGGAATCATGAGCGTCGCCGTCAATCCCCGGCAATCCAACGATGCCGGCAAAATCATGATCCCGCTTCTGTGCCGCTATCCCGATCAACTCCCCAAAATGATCACGCACGCCATGGCGGACTTTGTGTGGGATTGTTCCATGGAACAGGCGGGCAAGGACTGGATTACCGCCGACGCGCTGTGCGCAGCCTACGCAAACGTGCGATGGGAATATCGCCATCATCATGCCGAAACGCAGCGAAAATCCGGGTTCCATCGCAAGAACAACGATCGGCAGGATTGGCGCGGACATTATGAATTGTTTGTCTCCAGCATCAAAGACGGCGGACGAAGACTGCTGGCGAAATGTCCCGACGTGTATGAAGTGGTGCTCAAGTTCATCGGTTTACCCCCCGGCATCGAGCGATGCCATCGACGCAACTGATCGAATCATCCCTGATGAGATGAATGAGCATTTTTGCTGCGATCTGAAAAGAAGTGCACTCGAATCCCGTTTCCGATCAAGACCAGCAGCACCAAAGCCGCCAGTCCACCACCTCCAAAACCCATCGAATGAACATGTTTCAGAACAAGACCGCTGCCCATCCACGCAGTCGGCAGTGCATCAACTGCAAAACCCAAACCCAGCGCGACAACCACGATGCACGTCAAATAAATCGCCAGCGCACGATATCCCAGCATTTGACTGACGACGACCATCGTAGCGATGTTGGTTGCCGGTCCCACCAGCAGGAATACGACCGCCGCACCCGGACTTAATCCTTTGGCCATCAGCGCGGCGGCAATCGGGGTTGATGACGTCGCACAGACATACAGCGGCAACCCGATCATCACCATAAGCAACTTAGGAGACCAACCCGTTCCCACGTACTGCTCGATAAAACCCGCCGGAATCACGGCTGCGATCAATCCGGCGAGCACAAAACCAATCGCCAGCCAATGAGATAAATCGGCGAACATATCGACCAGGCCGTAGCGCACGGCGTCAAAAACTCGTGCGACGAAACCGGTCTTCTTTTGTGGGACCACGATGGTCGCAGCATGACAACAGCAACTTTCAGATGGATTGTCGCGGTTTTTTTCTTGCGGAGGCGGACTGATTTCCGAGGCAGGTTGATCGATTCGATCGAGAAAGCTGACCAACGCACCCGTGATGAAGGCGGTAATGAAAGCCGCAATGGGACGAATCACCGCCAAAAATGGTCCCAGCATCACATACGATACCGAAATGGAATCGACACCCGTTTCCGGTGTGCTGATGAGAAAACTGGCGGTCGCGCCTCGGCTGGCGCCCTGTTTGCGCAAGGCGGTGGCTACTGGAATGACCCCGCACGAACACAAAGGAAGGGGCACTCCGATCAGTGAGGCTTTGATCACCGCTCCCAGTCCGGGTTTTCCCAGATGGCGCGTCACTTTGTCTGTGGGGAGCAGAACATGAATGGCGCCCGCCATCAGAAATCCTGCAATCAGCCACGGCGAGGCTGTCGTCAGAACCTGCCACGTCAGGATCGCCCACTGGGATAGAAAGTCAGTCATTGGACAAACTCCGAGAAAAACCGAGACAGAATATTATAGCCACAAAGCAGATATGAAGCCGATCGTATAAAAGTCGGCGTACAGTGTCACTTGAAGATGGGTTCGTTTGGTAATTTTGTATATAGGGGGCAGGGGGGAGAAAATTATGAATTATGAATGAGGAATTATGAATTAAGAACAT
>CAIVHJ010000140.1 GCA_903905665.1 uncultured Phycisphaerales bacterium | reverse complement strand
TCCGCCCAATAATCTGGGCACCCACGTCCACAACTTCCACCGGTTCAATCGTGCCCGTCGCACTGATCGTGACCACTAAATCGCCACGCTCTACAGAAGTCGTTCGAAAGCGACGCGCGGTTCCCGAAGACCATCCCCAATAGGCCGCTCCTGCTCCACCCGCCAAAACCACCAAACCCAAAACGATCGCCAATTTTTTCATCGCCATGCTCCCACCACACTGCGAATGCGGAAATGCGAATCTCAAATATCGTCATCGCAAAAAAAGTCGGGTGAGCATATCCATCACCCCGCTTACCTGTCGGCGCTGCTCATGCGAAAGCGATGCCAGCCGCCCGGCAAGCACTCGACGCGTACGCTCATGAAGGGCCCGAAACGCCCCGCGACCTCGAGCCGTCAAAGACAGCGACAAACAACGCCGGTTATCCAAACGCGGCCGACGAATGACCAAACCACGATTGACCAGGGAACCCACAAGGCGCGACGCGGCAGGAAGCGACAACCCCAAATGCTCCGCCAAATCCGACAAAGTCGCTTCCGAAAGAAAATTAACGATGACCAGCGCTCGAAACTGGGGAACCGAAAGCCCCTGACGATTTCGGCGCATCTGCCCACGAAGAAAACACATCAACGCAGGAACCGTCGAGAGAACGCGCTGCGCGCAATCCCCGGAACGGGCCAGTGCTTTTATTGCAGTATGCAACTGTTGCATAACCTAATTATAGTCCGGCACCCTGCCGAGTCAATAACCGCCATAACCCATCCCGCCTCCCCCACCCACGCACCATAACCGGGGGAGTGAAATGTAGTCGTCGTCCCGTTACAATGGAGCTCGTTCAGGACCGTCTGGGTAGATTGAGAGTGATTCAGGATCGGAACATGGGCACACAGAAACAGCAAAAACAGGTCGTTTCATTTATCCTGAACGGTCAACCGGTTTCCGTAACGGTCGTCGGACGGCGTTCGCTGCTTTCCGTGCTCCGCGAAGATTTCGGTATCATCTCTCCCAAAAACGGATGCGCTCCACAGGGAGCGTGTGGCTGTTGCACCGTCCTGATCGACGACAAGCCCCAACTCTCCTGCATTCTGGATGTCACACGCGTCGAAAGAAAACGCATTACAACCGCCGAAGGATTGACACCTCAGATTCGGACGCAACTGGCTTCGGCTTTTGTCCGAGCAGGGGCTGTGCAGTGCGGCTACTGTCTTCCCGGAATCGCCATGCGAACCGTGAATCTACTGGACCACAACCCCCAGCCGACTCGCGAAGAAATCGCCGCCGATCTCAAACCGCACCTCTGCCGATGCACCGGCTACACAAAAATCATCGACGCAATTCAACTCCTCGCTCATCTTCGGCAAGGCCACGAATTGCCGGCGGCGCCGGAGGGCGGGGGCGTTGGAACCCGGCTGGACCGTTACGGCGGGAAAGAGCAGGTTCTGGGGGACTTTCGCTACGTGGACGATATTCGCATCGACGGAATGTCCTACGCCGCGCTGCGGTTCAGTGATTATCCACGCGCCCTCGTCAAGGCCATTGACCCGACTCCGGCGATGAAAATTGTGGGCGTCCAGCGTGTGATCACCGCCGCCGACGTTCCCGGTGATCGCTACGTCGGTCTGCTCGAAAAAGACTGGCCCGTTCTCGTCG
>CAIVHJ010000139.1 GCA_903905665.1 uncultured Phycisphaerales bacterium | reverse complement strand
CGCGGCAATCCAATCTATCGGTTGCGGATTGCTGACAGGCGGGGATCGATTACAATATCCGTCTCAAGGAAGTGTGAGAAGTCGCTGTTGCGGATTGCTGACAGGCGGGGATCGATTACAATTTCATTACGGCGCGTTGTTCGTAGTCTAGCGTTGCGGATTGCTGACAGGCGGGGATCGATTACAATCGTCAAACGCGCTTACGTCGCTTGTGTGGGTTGCGGATTGCTGACAGGCGGGGATCGATTACAATATCCATTGCGGCAGTATCGGCGTGAACCCCGTTGCGGATTGCTGACAGGCGGGGATCGATTACAATTATTGTCGAATGGTGAAACCGCCTTTGTGTGTTGCGGATTGCTGACAGGCGGGGATCGATTACAATTTCGAGGATTTCATCCCACGCCTTCCAGATGTTGCGGATTGCTGACAGGCGGGGATCGATTACAATACGATGCGTTATCACTATCTGCCGTTTCGTGTTGCGGATTGCTGACAGGCGGGGATCGATTACAATACTCGAAAGCAATTCGTTGCCTTCCTCTGTGTTGCGGATTGCTGACAGGCGGGGATCGATTACAATCAAAAGCGGGCAGCGGAATTGCTACTGTTGCGTTGCGGATTGCTGACAGGCGGGGATCGATTACAATACTCGCCCTGCAACCCGCGAAAGCAAAGGAGGTTGCGTAAGAATCACGTCAGAAAAATTCGAGTTGTTGAGGGGGTAGTTCAGGGGGTTTTCTCCTTTTTCCCCAAAAAACGGACATGCGTTCAAACTGTTTGTCCGTAATGGATATAATTCTCACTTCACCGTCATCGGGCAAAGCACGTCGAACCCTTTCGTAGTGAACGTCTGCATTTTCCTTACTGGCACAGTGTCTCACATAGACTGAAAATTGCAAGCGGGTGAATCCGTCTCTCAAGAGCGCTTTTCGGAAATGCGTATAGGCTCGTCGCGCGGCTTTTGTATCCACCGGCAAATCAAACATCGCCAGCACCCACATAAATCGGTAACCACTCAAGTACATATTGGTTTCATGATTTCGAATTTACGTTTGACGACCGGGTTCAACGGAAGGAATGGTCAGCTGTTTTTCGACTCCCTCATAACATCGAACGAGCGTTCCGACCATTCGCTGAATGGCCACCATCAAGGGACTCTTTTCATCGTCAAAATAAACATCCGTGCACAACAACTCCAAAATGGGTTGTTTGGTCTGACGGGTCAACTCCGTAAATCCGTCCCGATATAACTCCCGAACAACATCGTCCACCAACGGACGAAACGGTTCGACCAGATCATCCGCCAGACAAAACGCATTGGATCGATTTCGGTGTTTCAAGCCCAGCGAGGGAAGCAAACCACAGGCGACCACGGATCGTGCAATAGCCGCCCTTAAAACAGCATACCCGTAATTGAGCAGATTATTGGGAGGAACCCCGTCGGGATCACGTCGGAACTGATCGTCACAGAGCCACACCGACCAGTAAATCCTCGCGGCTTGCGATTCCACGTTTTCCGGATCACCGGAGCGAACATCGCGCGCTAGCGCCAGCAATTTGGACCGTTCCGCAGCCCCTTCGGGGAGATTGGCGGCTTGAGCACGAATTTTGGCCTGAACGATCTGCTGCCAGAGTTGCTTGCAAAGCGGTTTGCTGATATTGATCTGGTCCTGAATCCGCCAAACCACCTTTGTATGATCTATGAATGGCAGCAGCATTCCCACGGGTAAATGGTCCCTGCCGCACAGTACCACTGCGACATCGTACTTGAGCAAAGTTGTGAGGGCGGCATGGGTGTAAGTGGTGCCGCATTCATCAACGACCAGCACCCCGATATCTTCACAGGGGATCGAGCCCAACTGCGTCCGGTTCTCGTCCCGCCGCTCAATCAACAACTGCTCGTTCTTGACCGTCAGATGCACCGGTTCGCTGGATATCTCAACCGTCCGCTTAATCATTCGCCCACCGTATCCTGCCCAGTGTATCAATAATGACCTTTTTTCCGTCAAGCACATTCACACTAACGCTAATCTTCTCAATTTCGTTTCCCGGCCTTGCGTCGGTATGAGATGCGAAGATAACTTTATCTTCTGTTGAGACACTTGTACGAACAACCATCAAACGCTCTTGTTTTTTGAACGTACCGAGTACCATCTCGCCACGGCTCAGCGACATGATGAATTTAGCATCAGGTCGTTCCGGGTGAATTCTTTGGATGACCGGTTGATGGTTTTTGACACGATTGATCGCCTCCAGCATGGAAACAAAGACGGCGTCACGTTTGGTTTTGCCTTTTGCGTCTGTGAATTCAAAAATACAAAGGTGGTGAATACTGCCGGTTTTGACATACGCTTTCCCCCCGCGGACAGGCTTGATCGTCAGATCATTCTTGAGCAAGCGTACTTTCTTGATGTGAATACCGCTGGGCATACATAGCGGATCCTGCCAGGCATCTTTGGGAATCTTGTTCCCGGGAGACCACGCCTTGGATTGCAGCCTCTCCACTACGATCCGGCGAATAGCCGGATCACGAATATCATCAATCATTGCGGGGGTCAGTTCTTCAAGATTTTTTCGAAATACAAATTGTGTCGGCTTTTCAACCCAGTTTTTGGCCCATGGACGCTCGGGGGCAACATGAGTTAGAGGCTTCGATGTGGGCCCATAGAATGTTTCTTCGTGCAGGGCACCTCGAACTTTGCGTTGTGCGCGATGGGAAACATTGATGGAATTGATAGAAGATTCGACATCATGGCGGAAATTCGTCCACGGTTCAGACAGAATTTCACCCGTCTGCTCTGTTCCCCCTTGCCTGCGGATACCTGCCAACTGTTGCAGACGTGATCGGTTGGTCAAGGCAATGACAATGGCATCAACGGCATGATGACGATGATCGTCGCGGTTCTTCAGGTTCAGGTCATCATTGTGCAAAATGCTATTCAAACCCCAATGCCGACGCAGTTCGGCGGTGTGCTGACCTTTGGTGCAAACCACGTCTGCCCCAAGACATTGCACATACTGATGAACCTGCGTTGTGATATATGTTGTATCAACAAACTGACGGGCGAAAAAGTCGTCGAGTTCCACAGATTTTTGGCGGAAGCGTTTGGCTTTCGGGTAGGGTAGATACTTATCGGCGCGCTGCAAGATCGACTCGTACTTTGCAGGATCAGATTGAGCCAGCCATTCGCAGGGGGTGCGGTCCTGCTTGTCATCATTTTCATCGCGGAAACAAACAACGCGGTTCATCATCGAATTATCCAGACTGCGATGACGAGGAAGGATGTGATCGACATGCACTTCTCCGCTCAGTAACTGGATCAGTCCGATCTGTCTGCCGGAATAGATACAAATCTCTTTCTGCTCCTTCCACAACAAATAACGCTCAATAGCATCCGGCGAAACCTTAATTCCGGCTCCCCGAATTTCCTCTGCCGCATGGTCCCTCGCCGACTCCCGGTCTCGCATGTCACGCGACCTTTTTTTGCGCTGTTCCGAGGTGCCCTTGACCTCACGAGCCAGTTCGATGTGAATTCGCGCAGGTTTACCATATTCGCGGATGATGGCATTGAGCACTTTCCGCACTTCGTGCAACGCCTGTCGCACGAGAGGATTTGTCAACTCGGGGGGAGGTGGAAGGTACTCCTGCTGATTGGGGATGTGCTCCCACGGCATGATGTAACCAGCCTCACGCAGAGCACAAGGCGAACCGTCGCGGCTTGTCAAGGGCAATCCTTTTTCCAGATGGGGTAGCAATTTGATGATGGCTTCGCGCGAATAACTTGAATACCCTTCACCAAGATCAACATCCACAAGTCGCTCCGCGATTTCGGAGTTACAACCCCATACTGTGGTGGCCAATTCTCGGATTTTGTCTTCGTTGTCCTCGAGGAGTACCTGCGCAATACGGTTTTTTTCATCTTCGGGTCTCTGATACCATGACTTGCCGAAGATGTTTTTATTCGCCAAGATGGCATCAGTAGGCATTCCCAATAACTTATCGCGGTCGCCGGTTTCCAGATTAAAGCGAACACTTTCCAACATGCCCAGGTGCTTGCGAATCTGATCAAACTTCCGCTCCTTGCCCGTTTCCAGATAGGCAATCAATTGATCGCGTTCATCTTGTGTCAATTGTCGCTCTTCGCCGTTGGAACTATCCAGTAGTCGCAAATTATTAACTTCCTGCAACAGGCGAAATCGTTGGGCGAGTCGGTCGGCACGCGGGCATCGTTTTTTCCTTGGCTCCAGTTCGCACTGTCCAACTACAGACCTGGGCCAATACATGGGGCGTTGATAAAAAATTATGCCATACAGACCGTATTCGGTGAGTAAATTGGTGTCTTTGTTCAGCGGTTGCGGGTCTTGCGGATAATTTTGTTTGCCGATGCGTCCATATTTCAATTGTTCGGTTAGCAATGCTGGATGATACTTCTGTTGTGCGCCCCAGATAGACTCAAACTCAGCCTCATACATGTCTCGATGGGTATGATGCCCCCGGATGCGGACATGAGGATCGTCTTCTTTAAGGCACGCAAAATGTTCTCCTATTGTTTTCTTCCCCGCCGCCTCGACTTCGGCTGCTAAGGTGCTTATTTCCTTGAGCATATCCGAATTCTCTTTTTTTCTGGCGCGGTCGGCTTTGCGATTCGATTTGAATCCCCGTCGCTGATTCAAGTGAACCAAAACTCGGCCTATCTGATGAAGATCCAGTTTCTCATTTAATGCTCGTCTGCGCAGATCGTAAGGATCCAACTCATTAAGTTGTTCTTGATCTTTTGTTTCAGGAGGAAATAATCCCGCCTGAATTAAAGTGTCTCGTAACTGCCGCTTTCGGCGCGCACGGCGCGCAATTTGCCTCCGCATCCCACGTGCGATTCGGCGTTGTTCGTTTTTTGATTTTTCCCCGCCTTGCTGATCACGATCCACCCCTTCAGGGAAGACTCGAACACCGGTGGCAACAAGTTTGCTGTCTTGCGTTTCGTCGATCAGTGCCCATCCAATGGAGTTGGGTCCAAGATCAAGCCCCAGAGTGAGTTCGGCCATGTTGGTCGTCCTTCAGATAAGAGATTAAATGGTATTGACTTGAATGTGGGCATTGTATATCTTCCGGGTATTGTAATCGATCCCCGCCTGT
>CAIVHJ010000138.1 GCA_903905665.1 uncultured Phycisphaerales bacterium | reverse complement strand
AATCGCTGTTGCAGTTCGCCACCTCTGAAGACATGCTCGCCAATTCGCAACGTGAGTTTTTTGCGCTCGATATGTCCCGATCACACGTTTTTCCCACGCCGGATGCCAATGCGAACCTGCTTCGGCTGGGACTGGATACTGCGGAAGCGGACGGGACGCTGGCTCATGTCGGATCGGTTTATTCTGCTCAGAACGATCGGGTTTATGACAGTCTGAACCATCCGGGGACCCGGCTGGTCACGTTTGCCCCGATTCTCAAGTACGATCGAATGCCGCTGGCGGAAATTCTTTGCGAGTTGCTCGATTTGTTTCGTTCGGCAATGGCGTGTCCTGTGGAAATCGAATTTGCCGTCGATCTCGGTGTTCGCCCCGCGGGGTTTGGATTGTTGCAGATTCGGCCGTTGATTTCGGATGAGGAAATGGAGGACGTGGCGGTTGATTTGTCGCACCGGGACGGGGTCGCATGTTTCAGTCCGTCCGCGATGGGAAACGGCCGTATGGGTCACATTCGAGACATCGTCTATGTCAAACCGAGCACGTTCGATTCCGCCTGCACGCGCGAAATCGCCGCCGAACTGGGTGCGATCAACAATCAGTTGCGGCAGGAGGGACAGCCCAGCATTTTGATCGGTCCCGGACGGTGGGGATCGGCGGATCCCTGGCTGGGAATTCCCGTCAACTGGGATCAGATTTCGTCCGTTCGGTTGATCGTGGAAACCGCATTGCCCGATTTTGTGATCGCGCCTTCGCAAGGGACGCATTTTTTCCAGAATTTGACTTCATTGCGCGTCGGATACTTCACGATCGGTTTGCAACCGCACGAAGGATACATTGACTGGGACTGGTTGACCCGTCTGCCGGTCGCGCAAGAGACTCGTTTTGTCGGTCACGTTCGACTGGATGAACCCGTCGTTGTGAAAATCGATGGACGCACTCGCCGCGGCGTCATGTTCAAACCCGGCCATGAACAGTGCGGTTGAGACGGATTGGGAAACAGAATTCTAAGAGCCTATCCGAATAACCGGCATGAGTCGCGTTGCGGTGCGGGGAGTCTGGATGCAAGGCGCGGCGACGAGGCGTATTTGGAAACTACGACGAGGAGCCGCAACGCTGCAGGCAGACTCACCCTCACCCGACCGCAACCCGAAGGGACGGCACCATCCGCGGCGCATCCCGTTGTCGTTCGTCGTCACCAATGCCTCCAGCATTTGCTCCTCCTCACTCCTTGGGCTGCTGGCGGCTGGTGCCGTCGCGGTCATGCGGGTTATTCGGATAGGCTCTAATTTCGTGGGAACACTTGGCCGCAGACGGTACAAACCCAGTGACTGTTTTCATATCGAGCCGGAATCAGTTTTCCATTGCAGGTGGGGGAAAAACACTTCAATGCACGCAAACCAGTAAGTTTTTTACAAACGGGGCATTCCACGGGGAAGCCATGGAACCCGAATTCGCGGTGGATCACAAAAAGTTGATCATGGCTTGGGCATTGGGGGTTTGTGCAGAAGACCTGAAAATCGGCGGTGGTCGCCTGAGGTTTGAACGATTCTGGAGGACCGGGTTGGATCAGGACAATTGCGAACCTGACGAGCCAGATCATCACCAGTGCGGCGAGCAGATACGTTGTGTATTTGATCTCCGGATAATGCCAAGCCAGCGTCGGGGTTTCGTGCAACGGGATGTAACGGTCGCGCAATCGCGGCTTGATCGTTGGCAGGAACTCCCGCAGGGCGATGATCCACTGGGACAGTCTGTTGTGTTCGTCGGTGCGAGGCATGAAACCTCTGATTCGCAATTCGCTCTCACCCATGCGAAAAGGGAAGGAGCGTGACGCAAGAACTTTTATAACAGCGCAACCAATCGGTTGCAGACTTCGTCCACTTCGTTTTCGGTCAGATTCGTGTGGAACGGCAAGGCGATCGTCCGGGCGGCGATTTTTTCGCAGACGGGGAAATCACCCTGGCGATATCCGAATTTCTCGACATAAAACGGTTGAAGGTGGATCGGTGCGAAATAATTGCTGCATCCGATTCCGTCGGCGCGCAACGCGTTCAAAATCCGGTCGCGGTCGGTGCGCGTATAACGATCCGCCAGCCGCACCACCATGACAAACCAGCTTTTTTCCATATCATGAGGGACAAACTGAAAGACGATCCGCTCATCCCGGCACAGGCGGGTGCGATACCACTGCGCGACTTGCGCGCGGCGTTCCAGAATCTCGTCGAGGCGCGTCATTTGCGAAATGCCCAGCGCACAATTCACGTCACTCAGGCGGAAGTTGTAACCCAGCCGGTGATGTTGCAACCACTCGCCGCCCTCCATCCGACCCTGATTGCGCAGCGATCGAATGGTCATCGCCAGGGTTTCCTGATTGGTCACGACCATCCCGCCTTCGCCGGTGGTAATTTGTTTGTTGGGATAAAAACCAAAGACCCCTGCGTCTCCGCAGGTTCCCGCTTTGGCGTCCATGAATCGCGCCCCGAGCGCCTCGCAGGCGTCTTCGAGCACTGCCAGTCCGTCGCGGACGGCGATTTCCTGAATCACATCCATCCGCGCCGGAACGCCAAACACGTCAACGGGGAGAATCACACGCGTTCGATCGGTGAGCGTACGCGGGATCAAACT
Organism: uncultured Phycisphaerales bacterium; assembly: GCA_903905665.1. Lineage (GTDB taxonomy): Bacteria > Planctomycetota > Phycisphaerae > UBA1845 > CAIVHJ01 > CAIVHJ01. Next base: position 8,355 of record CAIVHJ010000138.1, on the reverse strand, counting down.
CGGATTGATATTCCACGTGTCGAGATCAATATCGACAAAGACCGGGACCGCCCCCACCATCAGCGCACAATTGGCAGAAGAGATAAACGAAAACGGCGTGGTGATGACCTCGTCACCGGGTTGAAGTTCCATCGCCAACAGACAAAGATGCAAAGCCGCCGTTCCGCTGGAGACCGCCACGGCATAATCGCATTCGAGGTAGTCGGCGACGGCCTGCTCAAACTCGGCGACTTTGGGGCCCAGACTCAGGTTGGGGGTTTGCAAGACTCCGACGACGGCTTCAATGTCCGCCGGCGTAATGTCCGGCTTTGAGAGAGGAATTCGCATGATCACCTTCGACTTTCCAACATCGTTTTTGCCTCTCTTCCCTCTTTTGTGTATTTCCATTGTAACTTTTCTGCATTTCCATTGTAATATGCAGTTTTTCAGGAACAACTATGACAAGGAGAATGACCTTGGCGGATACAAACCTGTTCAAACGCATCCAGACGCGTCGGGCGAAAGTAGGCATTATCGGCATGGGGTATGTAGGGTTGCCGCTTTTGCAGGCATTTTGCCGCGCCGGATTTCGATGTCTGGGCTTCGACGTTGATTCGCAAAAAACGTCAATGCTCAACGCCGGAAAAAGTTACATCAAGCACATCGCGTCGAAGGGATTGGCCGAACTTCGGGCACGTTCCCGCTACGTGGCTTCCGGCGATCCCAAAGACCTTCGGCGGTGCGATGCCCTGATCATCTGCGTGCCCACTCCTCTGACCAAAAACCGAGAACCCGATATGACTTTTGTGGTCAAGACGGCTGAGACCATTGCCGGTGTTCTTCGGCGGGGCCAGTTGATCGTTTTGGAAAGCACCACGTATCCCGGAACCACCCGCGAAGTCGTTCAGCCGATCCTCGAACGGTCGGGATTAAAAGCGGGTCGTGATTTCTATTTGGCGTTTTCACCGGAGCGTGAAGATCCGGGTCGGAAGGATTTTACGACTTCGACGATTCCGAAAGTCGTCGGAGGATTGGACAAGAACAGCACAAGACTGGCTGCCGCGCTTTATGGATGTGCGATTCAAAAAATCGTTCCCGTTTCGAGTTGCGAAGTGGCGGAAGCCTCGAAAATTCTCGAAAACGTGTATCGCAGCGTCAACATCGCGCTGGTCAACGAACTCAAGGTATTGTTCGATAAAATGGGCATCGACGTTTGGGAGGTGATCGAGGCGGCTTCGAGCAAACCGTTCGGATATCAGCCGTTTTACCCCGGACCCGGATTGGGCGGCCACTGCATTCCGATCGATCCGTTCTATCTGACGTGGAAAGCCCGCCAGTACGGCCAGCCGACACGATTCATTGAACTGGCGGGTGAAATCAACACGGCGATGCCTCTGCACGTCGTTCATAAAGTCGCCGAGGCGCTTAATGCCCAGCGCCGATCGCTGCACGGTGCTCGAATTCTCGTTTTGGGGTTGGCGTACAAAGCCGACATCGACGACGTGCGAGAATCCCCCGCCATTCACCTCATCGAACTGCTCAAGGAACGGGGTGCGCGGGTTGACTACAACGATCCGTTCGTGCCCCGAACCCACAAAATGCGCGAACACAATCTCAAGATGACCAGCGTGCCGCTATCGGCTGCTGCACTGCGGCGATACGACTGTGTCGTTGTGGCGACTGCACATTCCAACTACGATTGGGACTGGATCGTTTCTCACGCCCGTCTGGTCGTGGATAGCCGCAACGCCACAAAGAAAGTCAAACGCTTCCGCCGCAAAATCGTCAAAGCCTGACGACCGTGACCGTTGTTGGGGTGTGAATTCACCGTCGCCTGGCGTCTTCGGCCATTTTTTGGAGTTTTTGAAGGAATTTCGGTTTGCGCAGCAGGGGTGCTTTGTCCGTCGGCGCCGCGGAAGAAGGAACGCCGGTGGCGGTTTTGGCTTGATCGAGTTTTTCAATATGTTTTCGGATGAGGCGCTGTTCAAACAAACCGAAGAAATTGCTGGCCATGATGTACAACGTCAATCCGCTGGGCATGTTGTAGAAGATGAAGATCATGAACACGCTCATAAAGTTCATCATCATTTTCTGCTGAGCCATTTGATTGCCGGTCTTGGTATCTCGTCGAGCGGCGGTCGCGGGTTTGGGCATGTATTTTTGCTGAAGCCACATGCTGATCCCCAGCAGGGGCGGAATGAGATTGAGATGGTTTCCGATCAGCGGATATGACGAGGCAAAGGTGTAAAACATATCCGGTGCGGTCAGGTCCTTGATCCATAGAATAAACGGTTGATGACGAAGTTCGATGGTGAAGTTCAACATGGCGTACAGGGCCGCCCAGACCGGCATCTGGCACATCATCGGCAGACAGCTCATCATTTGCCCCGCCGGATTGACGCCCAGTTCCTGATACAACTTCATGGTTTCCTGATTCTGCTTTTGTTTGTCGGTGGGGTATTTTCGGCGGATTTCATCGATCCGGGGCTGGAGAACGGACATTTCCTTGGTCATTTTGGTCATGCTGACCTGCCCCTTCTTGGTCAGCGGATGCAAAATCACTCGCACGATCAGCACAAGAACGATCAGGGCGAAGCCGTAATTGGGGATCAGTTTGTGGCACACGTCGAAAATCCAGATCATGACCGCCACGACCGGGGCGAACGCACACCAGTAATAATCCTTGACGATGAGTTGGACATAATTCCTCGTCAAATAGGCGGGTTCACGGGTGAAGACCTTCTTGGATTTTGGACCCACGAAGCAATCGAACTTTTGGGTGGTTTTGTGACCGGGTTCGACGGAAATGGGCAGCGTCACCAATCGGATTGTCAGGTCGTTTTTTTCGTCTTTGATGGTCGTGAGTCGTTCTGCGACGGCTGAAGCGATCCACGTTCGCTCAGCAGTGTTACCCTCCGGTGCGATGATCACGGCGAAGTACTTATTGGCCAGCGAAACCCAGTCCAGCGGCGCGCTGCCGGGATCAAACAGAGATTTGGGTTGATTGGCCTTGAGCAACGCAGGTAACGCATGGGGAACGACGCTGACAGAAGGTCCGTTCTGCAATCCCACGAGCACTTGGCGATCGTCCATGCGTGGGTCTTCCGACAACAGCCCCGTCGGACCGCGCTGCGTGACAATGAATTTGATTGAATCGGAACTCAGGTTTTCCATCGTCAACGATACGTTCAGATCGTAGTGGCCGCTCACGAGGGCTTGGGGAGCGAGCGTGTAGGTCTTGGTGATTCGAGCGATGGGTTGTTCCTCGTGCAGCAGATCGACCCAGAAAATCGCCTGCTCTCCCTGTTCGGTCTTTTCCGTGCGACTCTGCCAAAGCACGTCGTCGAGCAAATAAGTATTATCCCCTCCAAGATTGACTTTTTCCGTGGTGAAGGCAAACAGCGCGGGATGGTCGGCCGCCTGCACGGGACGGAGAACCTGATAACGATCGTCGGAGTGCAGCGTGGCGGAGTAATCGGTCAACCATGCCGATTCGATCGATGCCCCGCGGTTGTCGAGTCGCAGATGCATTCGATAGGGACTATCGGGAATGTCCGCCCCATTGCCGAGTTCGACGACTTGTTCCTGATCGGCGCCGCGAACCTCCAGGGAAGTCATCGTCTGGACGGGAACCGGTTCGGCTTGCGCTACTGTCGGTGCAGATTGAGTGTTTTCATTTTCGGTAACCGCCGGGGGAACAGGCGCACGGGCAAAAAAGAATTGCCAGATCAAAAAAGCAATACAGGCCGCCATTAATGCTCTGAAAAAATTTTCTCGGTCCATAATCTAGAAACTAGAAACCAGAGACTAGAGACTAGAAAAAGACCTCATTTGTCTAGTTTCTAGTTTCCGGTTTCTGGTCTCCAGTTCACCTCCCGTCAAACAGGCGTTCACCGAGAAAGTTGTCCAGTTCGGGAACGGCCTTGATTTTTGCTGCTGCGGATTCCACGTCGTATTCAACCCGCACAAACTCCACATAAGGTGTTCGTTTGTCGGGAGCTTTTTCCTCCAGCGAAATCGGTTTTTCCAGTTCGGCGCCGGGTGGAAGAGGAACCTCGAAAATCTCATCCAATTGATGCACAATGGCATACGCAGCGCGCGGATCCCGATCGCGGGGTTGACCGACGCTGCCGACGTTGATGATCGCTTTTTCTTCCGAGGTCAATTCAAAGATATTGGGTTCGGGCAGTTCGTCGGGCGGGTCGAAGTAGGGATCGTCCAAAAACACCCCCGGAACGTGCGAATGACCGACAAAGCAAAATCGCGTTTTCTCATTGAGTCGCTCGAAGTTGGCAAGTATTTTCTGGGGGTTGGTATAGACGTCTTCGGCAAAGAGGTATTCGTTGACCGGTCGGCGCGGGGAGGCATGGACGAACATCAAGCCGCTCATATCAACGCGCAGCGGGAGTCGGCCGAGAAAATCCCATCGCCTATCCCGAATGGCTTTCTTGGGTTCCTGCTCGAAGACCTCGCGGGTCCAGTAGCAGGCCCGTTCGGCGCCGATGTTGAAATTATACGGTTCAAAAAAAACCGCCTGATCGTGGTTTCCGCAAACGCAAAATCGACATCGTTCGAGAACCAGGTCCAGGCATTCTTTCGGACTGGCGCCATAACCCACCACGTCTCCCAGACACAAGATCACCTTGATTCCCCGGTGGCTGATGTCCGACAAAACGGACTGCAGGGCTTCGAAATTCGAGTGAATGTCCGAAATAATCGCAAACATCGGCACCTCGCAGATTCACCCACCTCCATGTCCACCAACGAAAACCGTCGAATGAATGGGGTCGATTTTCCTGCAAAAAGGTTCTTTATGCTAGGGTTTTGCCCCCAGATCGTCAAATGGTCTGGAAACTTTGCGCTCCAAACCGGATATTAGTATCCCATGGTGGACGATCTACCGCATATTTTAGCGATCGAAACGTCCGGGCGACTGGGGAGTGTGGCGCTGGCCCAAGGTCCCGAACTGCTTCGCGCCGCGACGTTCGCCGCCGATCTGAACCACGCGGTTGAACTGCTTCCGACGGTGGATCGTCTGATCCGTGAGATGGGATGGTCGGTCCGCGACATTCATCAGGTGTATTTGTCGATCGGACCCGGAAGTTTCACCGGACTGCGAATCGCGGTTACTACCGCTCGAACTCTGGCGTACACTGCCGGGATTCGACTGGTCGCCGTTCCCACGCTGGAGGTCACCGCTCAAAACGCCCTGACGCTTGAATCCCCGCCCGAAAGCGTCGTGGTCGTTCTCGACGCCAAGCGCAAACAGATTTATGCGTGCACGTTTCAACTTAACCGCAACCGATACATTCCCGTCATGGAGCCGTCCGTAGTGGAACCGGTGGAGTTTCTGTCGCAATTATCCCCGCCCCGGTTTGTGATGGGCGAAGGATTGCCTTACCATGCTTCGGTGATGGCTTCGGTCGTTCATCATGCCATTCCCGAAACGTATTGGCGGCCCCGGGCCGAAGTGGTTCACCAGCTGGGGTGGGAAAAAGCCGTTCGAGGTCAATTTGCCGATCCTCAATTGCTCGCGCCGATTTACCTCCGACTTCCCGAAGCCGAGGAAGTCTGGCGAAAAAAACACGAAGCGGATTCCAGTCCGCCGGGAGCAGTACGAAGTTAGGGATTTTGACGGACGTGCGTCAGAAGGCACCCGTCGTGTCTTATTTTTCAATTTTCAATTTTTCATTCTCAATTTCTTCTGACTATGAACCAACCTGATGTCATCGTAGTGGGCGGAGGGGTCATCGGCCTTTCAGCCGCATTTCGTCTGCGACAGGACGGACTGAGCGTGACGCTGCTGGAGCAGGGGCGCTGCGGTCTGGAAGCGTCGTGGGCCAGTGCCGGCGTGCTTACTCCGTGCAGTTGGCATCGTACCGACGGACTCGCGCAGATGCATCGTGATGCCCTGTTCCGATATGCCGACTGGGCGACCCGGCTGAAGGAAATCAGCGGAATCGATCCGGAATTCCGCCGTTGCGGCCGGTTCAAGTTGCTCTTCGATGACAATCACCTTCGCACGGCGGCCAACGAAGTCCGCGCCGTTGCCGATCGCACCACCCCGGAAGGCGAACCGATCGTCAAAACGCTTTCACCGCCCGAAGCCGTCGCTCTGGAACCTCAACTCACTTCGGCGGTCGCCGGAGTTCAACATTGCCGCTTGACGGCTCAGGTTCGCAATCCGCGACTCCTGCAAGCCCTGAAAATCGCGTGCGAGCGAACCGGAGTCGTCATTCGTGAAAACGTCACCGCCACGGGTCTGGTCAGAAACGACACTCGCGTGACCGGTGTTCGCACTGATCAAGGAGAAGCCGGGGGCCAAACGATTATTATCTGCACCGGAGCGTGGTCGTCGCTGATCGACGATTCGCTCAAACAATATGCACCGGTGTATCCCGTTCGAGGGCAGATTCTGCTGCTGTATATGAACCCGCTGCCGGTCCGACACATCATCTCCGCAGATAAATTTTATATCGTGCCTCGAAGCGACGGCCACATTGTGATCGGTTCGACCGAGGAGCATGATTCGGGATTCCGCAAACACAACACCGCTGCCGGCGTGGCCAAACTGAGCGAATTGGCGCTGCGATATGTTCCCGCGCTCGCCGATGCAACAATGGTTCGGATGTGGGCCGGACTCCGACCCGGAACCCCCGACCGCAAACCGTTCATCGGATTTGTCCCCGGTCAGCAAAATTTGATCGTCGCCACGGGTCATTTTCGCACGGGAATGGTCCTCGCACCCATTACCGCCGATGTGATCGCCGATTTGCTCAAAACCGGAACCTGCCCTTACGATCTTTCCAAAGCCACGCCAGGCAGAACATTCCACCAGCAGTCCGAATTCCGCTATCTTCCGTGGAATAAGTGAACAATCGTGTACGTTGCGGTCGTTTGCCCTCGCTACACTTTCTCGCACATTATCGTTAACATAGAGAAGTTCTGCGGGTTGATTTGGGATTCAGGAAATTATTTTTTATTCGCCATCCTGTGGATGTGTGAAAGGAGCAGATTATGAAGGGAAATGAAAAACTTATCGACAAACTCAACGACTTGCTGGCCGACGAACTGACCGCCATCAATCAGTACATGGTTCATTCTGAAATGTGCGACAATTGGGGCTATGTACGACTCCATAAGAAAATCGAGGAACGAGCCATTACCGAAATGAAGCACGCCGAGCAACTGATTGCGCGAGTCATATTCCTGGAAGGCACGCCCAAAGTGGACAAACTCAACAAAATCTCGATCGGATCGGATGTCGCCAAGATGATGACCAATGATCTGAAAGCGGAACAGGGCGCCGTCACCAGCTATAACCAGGCCGTCCATCTGGCCGATGAAGTCTCCGATGGCGCCACACGCGAAATGCTCGAACACACCCTCAAGGATGAAGACGCTCACCTCGATTGGATCGAGGAGCAGCAGGACCAGATCAATCAGATGGGTATCGAATTGTATTTGTCAACCCAAACTGCAGAATAAAGGGACTTTCCACAACAGGGTGGGTCCCGACAAGACATCTTGAGTTTTGAACGCGACGGGAATGCAGGGCATCAACAGAGCACGCTCATGCTCGTCGCCTGAGTCACTATACGAGATTGGGAACCCAGATCGGGCAATAATCCCCATCTCGTATTTCATTGAATCGCTTCGTCCGCTCTAAATCCATTTCCAATGTTTGGCACCGGAGTTGCTCTGTTCCAATCAGGAGCTAACAACACAACAAACTGGCCGATGCAGGCCGAAAGGAGCGATGATCATGTGCCGACGGATGCGTTTATTGGAGTCGCAGGTTGTTCTTCGAATGCTGGGTTTGTTAAGCCTGGGTCTCGCCGCGATCTTTACTGCGACCGGGTGTGATTACTCTTCGATGGTTGGACTGGGAGGTTATCCTGATTGCAGCCTCCTCGATCCAAACTATTGCTCGGATATCATCGGAAGTGTGATTGACTATCGCCAGGATGTAATGGACTGGTCGAACAACGCTTGGGATGAATACATATTGGAGTAACTTCAACACCACCGAACATTGGATTTCGTATTGTGCAGAGTAAAATTCGTTTCTCCGTTCACGAGTTACCGACGTGGGTCCACCTCTCCAATTATCGAATTCCTCTTGGAAAAAAGAGGTGGACCCACGTCGTCCTGATTGACCTTTCCGGACCACTCGTATCCCCCCACTAGTCGATTACAAAAATTTTCGCATGATGTTATGATAAGACAGGCAGCATGGAATCATGACTGTGCTGCAACGGGTTCTGAAGAGCGGACCGTTGATCAGGAACATGAGGCGAATGAGCAAGGTACGCCGATTCGACAGATTACCTTCCACCCGCATCGGGTGAGGATCAGAAACGGAGATTCTCCTTT
>CAIVHJ010000137.1 GCA_903905665.1 uncultured Phycisphaerales bacterium | reverse complement strand
TTGGCGGGTGCCACGATCGTCGTCGATGCCGGTCACGGCGGGAAAGATATCGGTGCGCGGGGACTGGGGCCGAATTCCGAAAAAGTGATCAATTTGAACATCGCCATGGCAATCGCTTCGCAGCTTCGCGAACGAGGAGCGAACGTCGTGACGACGCGGAATTCGGACACGTTTATCGAATTGAATGACCGGGCGGATATGGCCGATCGAACGGATGCGGACCTGCTCGTATCGATCCATGCCGATTCGATCAAAGACAGCGGTATCACGGGTTCGACGATTTACGTTTCTCGGAAGGCGTCTTCCGAGAGCAATCGGGCTGCCCAGAGCATCCGCGCTTCGCTTGAGCGAGCGGGAATCGCGTGTCGGGGGATTCGGCGGGCCGATTACCGTGTGCTGTCTTGGCATAGCCGCCCCGCCGTTCTGGTCGAATGCGGTTATCTCTCGAATTCCTCCGAAGCCCGCCTGCTGTGCACCGATACCTACCAACAGAAGATCGCCACGGCCATTGTCGAGGGGATCGCCAACACATTCGGAAAATGACGGGATTGAAAATCAGCCATTGAGAATGCATAATGGCATGGAATTCGTGCGTTCGCGCGAAGATTCTCTGCGATCCGATTTCCCATCGTCATTAATAAGGAGAGGCGATCATGTTTGGCAGCGAAAAAGTCAACATCACCCCCCGGAATGCAGCGTTACATTGATCGCAGCAAAGAGTATTTGGCCAAGCGCGACCGATACATCCGTGACGTCGTGAAAAAATGGAAGTTCGACACGATCGCGGTTCACGGTTTGTACTCCGTCGAAGAAGCCATCGAGGATTATCAGGGATCGACCATCGAGCCGATCTTTATGAGCACGTCGCAGGCGTATCGGGATTCGGACGAGATGATCGCCGCGCAGACGTACCTGATTCCCACGTGGGCCTACTCTCGCATCGCCAATCCCTCGACGTATTATTACGAATGGACGCTTGCGCTGTTGGATGGGTATGGTTTTGACGGTGAAACGACGTGCTGTTCAACGTCGTCGGGAATGGCGGCGATCATGACGGCGGTTCAACCGTTTCTGGTGCATAAAAAGCACCATGTGCATGAGCCGCGAAATTTTGTCGCCACGGCTCAGTGTTACGGCGGGACGTTCCAGCATTTCAACGTGCGCCTGATGGAAGAACGCGATATCGAATGCCGCTGGGTTCTGGATCCGACCAACCTCGACGAATGGGCATCCAAAATCGACGAAAACACGCGTTTTCTTTATGGGGAGTTACCGAGTAATCCCCAGTTGGGCTTTTTTGATATCGCTGCCGTGGCGGACCTTGCTCACAGTCACAATTTGCCGCTGATTTGCGACAGCACGGTGGCCACTCCCGCGCTGCTCCGACCGATCTGCCATGGCGCCGACGTTGTCGTCCAATCGGTGACCAAGAGCATGACCAGCAGCGGATTCGGCACGTGTGGAGCCGTCATCGCCCGAAAGAACCTCGTCACCAACATCGACAACGATGATTTGCGAAAAGATTTTGCACTTTACATTAAATACATGCCCAATCGCGATTATGGTCCCAATCTGCATCCCCTGCAGGCGGTGATGACATTGAATGATCTGCGCACGTTACGATCCAAGATGGACCTGATGAGCCGAAGCACTCTGACGGTGTCGGAGTTTTTGCTGAAACATCCGCAAATCGAAAGCGTTCAGTATCTGGGCCTGCCCAATCACCCGCTGCACAAACTGGCGAGCAAGTACATGTGGCTGGTGGATGCCGAATACGACGACCTGTATCGAAAACCCGTGAATCGCTATGGCCACCTGATGTCATTTTGCATCAAGGGGGGATCTCAACCTGCCCGGAAGTTTTTCGACGGTCTGCAACGCATCTGGCGGGCAACCGATTTGGGGCGCATCAAGAGTATCGCCACGATTCCTTCGATCTCGACGCATCAACAGCAGGGCGAATCCGGTCGGAAATTGGCCAACATTCCAGACAATCTGGTTCGACTTTGCGTGGGCGCCGAACATCCCGACGATCTCATTGCCGATCTCGATCAGGCGCTGCATCAAATTAAAACCTCGACATCGGTTCGCGTCCCCGCTCAGGTCGGATGATGATGCTTGAGTTTTTCAGCGCAAGAGGTGAATCATCGCCGATCCCGGATCACAGGATAAGTTTCCCAACCCGACGAGCGCGGGTGGGTTGTTTTCCTGCTCCGTTGAACTCGATCCTTCCATACCATTCGATGCGGCACAGATTCCGGCCCACGGGGCTGTCTATGCCTTTGCAGACGAAGGCGGGCGGATCATCCAGTTGCTTTCGACCGAAAATCTCCGTCGCGCCATCAAGAATCGTCTGCAACAATCAACTCCGGAACCGACAGATTCCCCTCCATCCGAGTCGCAGACAACCGATGCAGAAAATTCGGCGGGCAGGCGATCTTCTCGTCGCCCCGAAGTTTTGTCGATCACGCGACGGATTTATTGGGAACCGACCCATTCGCGGTTTGAAGCGGGTCTGCGCTACATGGAAATCGCCCATGCGCTCTGGCCGGATCGTTATCGAAAAATGGTGGCTTTCGGGCCTTCGTATTTTGCAGCGGTTGATTTGAACGAAACCCATCCGGTTTGGCGGGTGGTGGATGACCCGCTGAAACCCTGTTCTGCCTGTGTGGGCCCGTATCCAGCGCGACGTGTGGCGGATGAATTTGTCAAACAGATGGAAGAC
>CAIVHJ010000136.1 GCA_903905665.1 uncultured Phycisphaerales bacterium | reverse complement strand
GTTCAGGAGTTCAGGGGTTCAGGAGTTCAGGGGTTCAGGAGTTCAGGGGTTCAGGAGTTCAGGGGTTCAGGAGTTGGGGAGTTTGAGAGTTCGGGAGTTGGGTGGGTCATGTATGAGACGGGGTATATGCAGAGTGTTCCACCGAGGTCGGTGGACAGCAACGGCAGCCATTTTCTGCAATGGAAATGCGGGAGCGATCTGACGGGACTTCGGGATTTCACGTTGAATCCCGGAGATGCCGATCGGACGCTGACGCTGAACGGAAATCCAACGCTGAGCGGGCAGGATTATACTGAGACTGGAAATCCGAGTTTTGCAGGATTGACCATCAGAGATTCAGAAGTTTTGCCGCAAATTTTATTGGATTCGGTTGATGGTCTAAGCGTCGGATGGAATGAGTACGAAGGGTACTTGGCGACGATTGATCTTTATGGTAGAGCCTCTTTCTCCGATTTAACCGTGACCAACCTCAGCGGTCCGATCAAGGCTGGGACTGGCGGTCAAATAGGACCATTGGCGATCGCATCACCGCTTAGTTTTTCAGGTGGAATGCTTCAGCATCTTTCCACCGCGGGCAACAAACACGTTCCGACCGCCGGAAGCGCGAATCAAATTCTGAAAAATAGTGGTAGTTCCGGAAGTGCCGCATGGGGGACGGTGACGGAGAATAGCGGTGCGCTGGCGGCGGTTACGACAATCAGCATGAGCGGGCAACTGACGAACACGATTGCTCAGGGGTCTGCGCCTTTCGTTTTGACATCGAGCACGAAGAGTGCGAATCTTAACGCTGATCTGCGAGACGACAAGCATTATTTCAATTCATTGAGTCCTACGGCCGGGGCCACGGTGACGATTTCTCATGACTCGGCCTACGAGATAAATTTTGCCTCGTGGACTGCGGGTCAAAATGAAACGGTTAATATCTCAGGCGCACAGGCCGCAGGAGAACGGTTGTTTCTGAAAATAACCTGCGATGGAACGAGCAGGCAGATCACGCTCGGAACGGGATTTTCTCATCCCGAAGGAAGCGGGGGTCTGGTCTTTTACATCAAGGCGAGCAAGTTTGTCCTCTTGCAATTTGTTTCCGATGGAACAAACTTCATTGAGGTTGACGGTCGAGAATGCCGGGGGATGATCAAGGCATGGTCGGGGGCGATAGCGAGTATTCCAGACGAATGGGTACTCTGTAACGGGTCCAACGGAACTCCCGATTTGAGGAACAGATTTATTGCCGGAGCAAATCAAGATGTTACAGGAGTTCCAGAAACAATAATGAATTACGATGATATGACTCTGTCCCAATCTGGCGGGAGCAAAGCACACGTCCATGAAGTTGGGGGGATGGGCGGATTTGCCGGCGACGAAACGACAGTTGCTTCACCGGGATTCACGAGTTATCCCTTGGATGCTATGTATAATCCGGCCCCAGAAGGTCATGTACCACCCTATTATGCATTGGCATTCATCATGAAGCTATAAAGAGGAGCGAATACATGGGAAAACCCATTGGTCAGGTTGAATACGCTTTTCAAAGCAACCTCAGTGTTTTGTTGAATCAGGCAATCAGGATGCCGGAACAAGGTGTTCAATATGAACATCGTGTTTCGATCGCGTATCAGCTTCAGGATGCAGAACGAAACCCGATCGAAGGTTATCCGATGCGGCGTTGCGTCCATAGTGAGACCACGGAGGCTATGCTGACGGTGGATGAACTCATTGCGTGGTTACACAACAACCTGCGGAGTTGGATTCGGCAGGACAAACTGGAACTGAGCGGATTCGATATTGGAGAGCCGCAATGAAATTTGAAATTGAAGAATCGTTATTGCGTCAGGTAATTGCGATGCTGGTCGGAAGCCCCACGGGTCACATCAACTTCAACGAATATGGAGTCCTGATCGAGCGGTTGCACCGGTTGACGCCCATACAGGAAGCGCGGGGAGCCGGAACGATGCCTCCCGGTGCGTCGGGGAATAATGCGAGTCAAACATGAGCGATTATGTACCCATTGGTTCGACGGTGAAGATTCGGATTTTTCTGTTCAACGGGTTGGCGGCGCTCGTCGGCAGGACGGTGAGTCTGTCGATTGAGCGCGTCAGCGACGGGAAGTTCTGGGACGGGTCGGATTTTGCGCCGGGGAGTTACACGACGGTGACGATGGTGGAGAAGAGCGGTCATGCGCATTATGAGGGGATTTATGAATATGCGTTTTCGCCGCCGCCGTCGGACGATCCGGAGCATTACGACTGGAGCGTGAAGTTCACCGAGGGCGGATGGGCCTCGTATTTCAAGGGGCGGATTATCAGCAATCGCGGGGTGTGGGATGAAGATGTCGCCGATCACAGCGGGACGAATACGATGGGTGCGGAGCTGCATCTGGCAAAAGCGGCACTG
>CAIVHJ010000135.1 GCA_903905665.1 uncultured Phycisphaerales bacterium | reverse complement strand
TGGGCGTCTCCGAAGACCCGGTTCACGGCCCCGTGCAGGGAAGGTTGGCCACTCATCTGGTCGGCATGGGATTGGTTCCGGCTTCACAAAACCGATCGCTGGTGACCGCCGTTCAGTCCGACAGTACCGGCCGGACCGGTCTGGTTCGCTCCATCGTCACGCGCGAAGATAATGTCGGATTTCACGTCCGCGTCGGCGCCGAATGCACCACCGTCGCCCGAGGGACACTTTTTGTCTGAATGACACCCCCTTGGCTATGGGGTCGTGATTTTGATCACAATCAATACCGTATCGGAAGAACCGGCGCCCACGGGAAACGCCCCGAGCACAACATAATCACCTATCGGGACATCGGTATTCGTTGAGATTCCCAACTCACAAACGCTTCGAGTGTTCTGAATGCCCTGTTCGCGGGTTTTGGACGCCGCGGGGCTCACGCCCAGGACGATAGAGAACCCCATTTCAGCAAGTCGTGGATCCGCGGAGGCTTGCGTTTTTATTTTGCAGCGAGCCATCGAAGCCTCAATTTCATCAACGGGCGACAGGATTAAACTCGAACTCTCGAAGGATTCCCCTTCTCTCACTTGTCCCACCAGATGTCCAAGCAGGGTCAGACCGCCGAATTCCTGCTCTCGCAGGGCATCCGCAACTTTTTTGAGACGATCGGGCAGCGTGCCGGGTTCCTCCGCGTCTCTTGACGCACCAACAAAGTCGATGCTCACCGACAGCGTCCGGGGCGGCAGCGTCGCGTTTGACTTTCCATCGGGAGATTGATCAAGGACAGCCAAAAATTCTTCAATGGATTTGTGTACCTCCGGGGAAGCCGTCACGTACAGTACTCCGCTCTTGGCGTCAATCGTGCAGGATTGTCTGAACTGAGGCGACCTGAAGACCTGCGATAACACGTTTGCTGCTAGATCGGGAGTGAGATGAGTCGGCCTGTAAGCGTGAATTTGTTGTTCCTCCGGTTTGGATTGCGAGGGTGGTACGTCCAGATTTTTCAGTAATTCTTCGATCTGAGCAATCTGTTTCTTCGTCGTCCGAATCACCAGCGCACCGGTATTGGAATCTACTGCCGCCCGAACATTCTCGCCGATGATTTCTTTGATCACTTGGGCGACTTCATAGGGATCACCGCCGTTGGCAATCCGAAACACCCGCGTGGAGGTTTGCAGCTCCTCGATCCGTCCGCGCAGCAGCTCGAGTTCCTTCCGCTCGCTTTCGATTTTCCTTTGAATCGGGGCGATTTCCTGCGTCGAAATTCTCCCTTCAGCCCGGGACTGGTTCATTCTTTCCAAGTCGGCTTCGTCATAGTGTAGATTGGTTTCCAGTTCGATCAGCCGTCGCTCCCATTCCATTTTTGTTCGTTCGTCGAGCAGCGCGTTGTCGGCTTTCGTCTCAGGAGGTACCGGGTGCAGCCGGTCTGCCAAAGGAGGTTCGGGTGGAGCCGGTTGTTCGGCTTGACCCATAGAGGTTCGAGCAAATGCGAAGCAAACCACCACGGCGAGGAAACACGTTCGATAAATCGCGTTCATGATTCAACTCCTTGTCGGTTGAGGGCGGCGGGTAGAGCCGCCATCGTTTGTGGAATTCTCAGTCATTTTGACCGTCGGATATAACCACACAATGTGTACTTGTGGATCGCTCGATTTCTGAACGACGGCGATGTAGTCGTTATCTGTTTGCCCCACCAGTTGAACCTCGAAAGTGCTCGTTGCCTCGACAGACGGAACCAAGGTAATCGGTTCGGGGCGAGGGGATTTCGGTTGGAAAACGACCTGGGTCGATTGTGGTTTGGACCATTGATAAAGCGGCCAACCTAAAACCAGCAAAACAATTGCGGCTGCGGCGCCGATTGAGACCCATCGCCGAAACGGAAAAAACAGAACGACCGAACGATCAACGCTTCGCTCCTGATGCGGCAGTCGAGAGGGAAGATACTCACTCTCGGCGGCAAGTTGGCTGAGACCGCAGGAAATAGCGCGAAACTGTTTGGCGATCTTTCCACAGGAAGAACAGGACGCCAAATGATTTTCCAGGTCACGGTGCTGCGCGGCGGACAATTCATCGTCCAGCATCGTGTGAATCAAATCTTGTGCTTGTCGGCAATTCACGGGGTCCACTCCGGGTAACGACGGACAATCATCTGTCGCAACGCCTCTCGCCCTGCATGAACATGGGTCCGAACTGTGCTCTCCGCCACGTCCATGATTTCGGCGATCTGAGGATATTCGAGTCGTTCCAGATGTCGCAGGGTTACCGCCATTCGTTGCTGCTCTGGTAAATCAACCAGCAGTTGTTTCATCAACTCACCCAGTTCCTGCTGCGTCAGCGACTCTTCTTCGCTCCGCACTGTTGTCTGGTTGGGTTCCTGTGCTTTGAGCGGCATCGCTCGTTGCTTCCGACCCATTAGACAACACTGCTGAATCACGATCCGACACAACCACGGCCATGATTTGGCGGGATCACGAAGTTGCCCCGCTTTGTGGAAGGCCCGAAGTAACGCATTGTGCAAAGCATCTTCGGCATCGTCTCTCCGCCAGCAAAACCGATACGCCAACCGCAAAAGCCTCCGATGCTCCTCGGCGGTAATTGTCATATTGGCGTTGAGGGATATTGGGGTGTCCATGTAACGTACGCATTTACCATAACAGATGCGCACCGGTTGCGTCTTGTCGAGAAAATTGCAAATCGCGCGGTGTTTTGTCGCTAACCTCCGACAAGAAAAGAGGTTGTGTGTGCGGCGTGGTTCTATGGGGGCGTTCGGGGTGGGCGGGAAAAGCCGATCAATTGCTCGGCAGTTACCATTCCCCGCAAGGTCCGGTACGTTCCGTCGGGATTGATGATGACAAAGGCGGGTACGTTGGTAACCCCGAACGATTCCATAAGCGTGCGATTGGGGGCATGCCCCCAATCCAGCAGGCAGTTCACCGAGTCCAGAAAACAACGGGCGACATCCTGCCGACTGAGCACGTTGGCGAGGATTTCATTGCAATCGGGATTCAGGGCGGCCTTGTAAAAAATGAATACCCGGCGATTCGACGACTTGGCTTTTTGGGCCGCCTGCGAGTACTGCCCCTCCCATTGATAGTCCACCGCGTGTGGAATTTGTGCATCGAGTCGGGGGGGAAGACCCGGTGCGTGCGAAACGTCCAGAAACGCAATCACGCCCGCCTCTGTCATGGGTCCCTGATGGGCCTGATAGGTTCCGTCCGTGTGGATCAACACAACCGCCGGAGCCCGACTGACCCCGTATTGGGCCATGAAGCGCTGGTTGGGTTCATACAAATCAACGAGGATGCAATAGACTTTGTCGGCGAGTTTTTGCTGTACGTCAGACCGTTCCAGATCGGCCTGCATTTGGCCGCTCTCTGGCGCAAGGGCGGATTTGTAGAAGATGAAACGTTCTTTTTTTTGTTGGGCGGCCAGTCGCTCCGCCGTCGTAAAATCCTCCACGGCGGTGACCCCGCACCCGCCCAGAACCACTAGAATCCAAAACCAAGTCACGCCAAGTTTGATGCTTCGGGCTCCGAAACAAAGTCGCGTGTTCTGCAATTGGCGGGGAGGGTGGTTCATGTTTTTTGTTTGTCCATGGGGTGGTGTGCAGAAGTTTAATGGAGCCGATGGTGTCTGGCAAGGAAACAAAAAGCGACAGCAAGCACAATGGCTCGCTGTCGCTCGTTGGCATGACAAACAATTCGGGCGATTGACGCCCGATCGCAAACTTCGGTCCGAATCTTACGGCTTCTTCGGTTCCATCGGTTTAGCCTCTGGTTTCTTCGGCTCTTCCATGGGCTTCACGTCCGGCTTCTTGGGTTCCACTGGTTTGGTCGGTTCGGCCGCTTTGGCTTCGGCATACTTGATCGCGGTGCCATAGGGCTTGTTCGTCGAGGTCGTCACGGTCTCACCCTTGAGAACCTGATCCAATGTAACCTTGGCGTTATTGATCACTTTGCTTTCCTTGCCATCTGGGTCGTTGTCAATGGCGCCGTTGTAAACCAGAACACCCTTCTTGTCGATCACGAAAATCTGCGTCGAATTGGTGGCGCCGTACAACTTGCCCACCTTGCCATCGTCCATCAGGATCGGGTTGGTCATCTTCCATTCGGCAACGGCCTTGTTGATGTCCGCCTCTTTACCGGCATGGCTTGCCGTCGAGTCGATACTGAAGAACTTGACATTGGGGAATTCTTTAATCAGGTTTGCCATCGTTCCGGCTTTGTAGTGCCGCTGAATTAACGGGCATTCGTGATTAAACCATTCCAGAACGACCGCTTGTGTCTTCTCTTCCTTGAGAACGTCCGCCAGCGTAACTTTCTTCCCATTTGTGTCCGTGAGAGTAAAGCTCGGAGCCGGATGTCCGATTTTCGCACCCGTAACAGCAGCCGTAGCTGGAGCCGGGGCCACCGGTGCGGCGGGCGTCGGAGCTTTCTTCTCTTCGCCGGCCTTGGGCGCCTTTTCCTGGGCCCAAACCATACTTGTCATTGCCAACAGACAAATCGTTCCCAACATCGCGCGTTTCATGCCTTTTCTCCTCTAAAAGAACTCCTGTATGTGTACCGTATTTTTCTGAACCGTTCAGAGCTACGTTACAGACATCAGGGATTTAATTATCGGATGGGTCTACATTGCTTGTTTGTTGCCACCACAAATCCATGACAGCGGGAAAGCATTATACCACGTCTGTCTGCAATGCAAGAGCATCAGGACATTTGGCGCCTGCGTAAATCGTCGAGGACGGCAATCATTCAGCCCTATCCATAGGGTAAGCCAAAACGGCAGAGAAACCCATAACGCATTGCAGCCCAATGCGATTGCGCGATGTTGGTCTTGTTTTTTGACGATTGTTTTGATGACCAGAAGGTGACGTGCTGCGGATCAAGATATCGATCCCTGTGGATACGACAATGCTCATAAGGCAGCACATCCGTTGCTGTTCCGTCAGAATTCGGACCGCCGACTCGATCTTGGGCCGTGGTGATGCTAACATGTCAATTCATTACCGGGGACCTGCGGTCCGGGTGCGATTTCCCATTATGATTTTACAAAAACAGAAACGATTATGCCCTCTGCGACGGATTTTGGGGGAGACGCTCCGAGATATCCAGCACTCGATCCTAATGCTCGGGGGTTTGTTCGTTTCCTTGGCGTGTGGATGTCAATTGTTCGTGGACGATGCCGATCGTGATGTCCAACGCCTTGTCGAAAAAAGGCAACAGGAGGCCCTGGGCGGAACACATCCGATTCATGTCGAGGAGCCGTCGTCACCGTCTGCTGACCGGGATGCCCATCGATTTGCTCCTCATCCCGTCAAAACGGAAATTCCAGAGGAGTTCCTCGCGCCCCCTGCGCCTTCATCAGAACCGACCTCGGATGATTCTTCTCTCACCAAACCATCCGGCGATTCGTCGGAGACCACAATCCAGGAGGATGTGAAGTGGGAAGACCTGCGTTTTGGTGATCCGTTGCCGCTGTCGGAGGCGCTGAAATATGCGGTCGAGCATTCACGAGAATATCAGACCGCGCAGGAATCGTTGTATTTGCAGGCCTTGGCGCTGAGTTTGGAGCGGTTCCTGTGGACACCGCAGTTCGTGAGCAGTCTCAAAACAACGTACACAGAAAATCCAAAAAATGCTGTTCCGGACCGCACATTACAGGCGATCGCAGACGTGGCGGTAACGCAGAAGTTGCCTTACGGAGGCGAAGTGGTGGCCCAGTGGGTCGGCACGATGGTGCGCGACATGGAACAACATGCAATGCTGGGGGAATCCGGAACCGCGATTTTGTCGGCCAATATTCCTTTGCTCAAAGGAGTGGGGCCGGTGGCCTTCGAGTCGCGATTCCAGGCGGAACGGAACCTGATCTATGCCGTGCGACGCTTTGAATTTTTCCGAGGCGATTTCCTGACGCGGGTGGCTGGTGATTATTTTGATCTGTTGAGTGCGCGTTCCGGAATATACAACGCAATGGCCAGCCGCGATGCCGCCAAAGAAAGCTGGCAGCGATCACAGGCGCTGGCCGACGCCGAGCGATTGATGCGACTGGATGCCGATCGCGCACGAGTCAGCTACCTGCAAAACCAAAACAGCGTGATCAATGCCATTGCGGGCTATCAGTCCTCGCTGGACCGGTTCAAGATTCTGCTTGGAATGCCCATTGCGACCCCCGTGGATGTGGTGGACGAAGAAATCGAGTTAGCCCGGCCCAGTGCGAGCGAGGAAGCGGCCACCGCCACAGCCTTGTTGCGGCGGCTGGATTTGCTCAACACCCAGGATGCCGTGGACGATGCTCGCCGACAGGTGGAGATTGCCAAGAACAATCTGCTTCCTTCGTTGAATGTGACCGGCAGCGCCTCCGACGCGACCAATGCAGACCATCTGAGCACCATGGATTTTCGGCAGGACAACTACACGTGGAATGTCGGAGCGGAACTGGAAATCCCGCTGCAGCGGTTGCCGGAGCGAAATGCGTATCGTTCGTCGTTGATCGGCCTGCGCCAGGCGGAACGCGCATACGACCAGGCCGCCGACGGCGTCCGTGTTGACGTGCGACAGGCGATTCGTGAATGCGAGCAGGCCCGCCAGAGTCTGGCGATTCAGGAACAGAATATCAAGATCAACGAGGTGCGAAGCGAGATCGCCAAGCTTAAATATGAACAGGGGAAAATCGACAACCGAGACAAAGTGGAAGCCGACAACGATCTGCGTTCGGCACGGGACAGTTACGCGCGGGCGCGCTCCGAGCTTCGTCAGGCATATCTTCGGTTTCGGTTGTCTTGCGGAGTGCTTCGTGTGGACGACAACGGACATTGGGTGGACTGAGTCTGTTCCATAAAGAGGCCCAATGGATCTGTTGGGTCACGGGGCCGTGGAACGGCGGTCATAAATTATTATCGGCCCGTCCACGCCGTACTTGATTTTGGTCAAAGGGGCGCAATTAGTTAATGAAATCGTTACAATAGCAGCAGCGCAGAAGTGTGCGGCGGGGATCCAGGTTGTCTTTCGGGTTGGTGTGGTCGGCAAACGGTCGGACGTTGTCAAGGAGTGGGTCTATGCGATTTCCAATTTTTGGGGACATGCGGTTTCTGATATTGGTCGTGTCGGCGCCGCTGGCGGGTTTGCTGACGTGGTGGGGGGTTTCCGCGGCAGTGGGCGGCGGGGCGTCCGTGGCTACGACGGCGTACAAAGTCGAACGCAAGACATTCAAGGTGACGCTGAAAGAAAAAGGGGAACTCAAGGCGGTCAATTCGATCGACATCAAGTGCGAAGTGGAAGGTCGATCGACGATCATCTCTCTGGTTCCCGAAGGAACGCAAGTCAAAAAAGGGGACCTGCTGGTCGAAATGGCCAGTTCTGAAATCGAACAAAAGGTTCGCACCAACGAAATTCAGGTCGCCAATTCGCAAGCATCACTGGAATCTGCCAAACAGCAATTTGAAATTCTGCTCGATCAAAACAAGTCCAACATTCAACAGGCTAAGCTCAAGCTGGATCTCGCCGCTTTGGAGTTGAAGAAATACGACGAGGGGGACTGGCCCCAGCAACTTCAGGATGCCAACTTTAAGGTGGAAGAGGCGCAGAAAGTTCTTGATCGCGAAAAGACCGATCGGGATGCGGCCGTCGATCTATTGAAGAAGGAATTTATCACCAAGACGGAGTACGATCAGGACGAGTTTAACTTTTACAAGGCGCAGGTGGATTACCAGAAGGCCCAGCGAGACCTGGATATTCTTCAGCAATTTACGCACGTCAAGGATTCGCAGCAAAAGGAGTCGAACAAAGAAGAGGCATCGAAGGAATTGTCGCGAGTCGAAAAGGAGTGCACCGCCAAGGAAACGGAACAGAAGGCGAAGCTGGAGGCAAGCGAGGCCCAGTTGCAGCTGGAACAGCAGCAGCTTAACAAATTCAAGGAACAGATGGCCAAGACCAAAATTCTTGCTCCTGCCGACGGGCTGGTGGTTTACGGAGACGGCAACACCCACCGGTGGTGGGGGAACGACCAGCAGATCAAGGAAGGTTCGGAGGTCTTCGAGCGGCAGGTTCTCATGCAGTTGCCAGACACGGTGCACATGAAAGTCGTTGTGAGAATCCACGAGGCCCAGACCGATAAAATTCGGCCGGGCCAGCAGGCAGTTATTACCGTCGAAGGCGTGAACGGCAGGCAGTTTACAGGTGAGATCACCAAAATTGCCGTCATGGCGGATTCGCAAAGTCGGTGGTTGAACCCGGAGTTGAAGGAATACGAAACAGAAGTGACGCTGGCTGAATCCGACCCGCTGCTCAAGCCCGGCGTGACGGCACACGCGGAGATTCTGGTTGACGAGTTGACGGACGTGCTGGCCGTTCCTGTTCAGTCGGTCTATTCGAAAGGCGCCAAAAACTTCGTGTTTGTGGGCGGCGATCTCAACGCCGATCCGGTGGAGGTGGACCTGGGGTTGGCGGGTTCGGAATTCGTCGAAGTACGCGGCGGACTGCATGAAGGAGCGAGGGTGTTGTTGGCGGCTTCAGAAGACTTGCGGCGCAAGATGCCGGATG
>CAIVHJ010000134.1 GCA_903905665.1 uncultured Phycisphaerales bacterium | reverse complement strand
GGAGGGCTCAATGGCTTACCGGCATGGGTCAGAACGCTGTCACGAGTCCGACGCTGGGTAGGGGCAAAATTGGTCCTCTATCACGTCCGACTACAATTGCGAAAGGCTGTGAGTTAAATCAATGACGAGAAATCTTGTAGTGCACTGGGTAAAGTTAGGACTGCTCTGGTTGCAGTACATTCCGCCGCCGTCCCAATAGGCGGAGTTCGCAGAGATGGTGCATTGGGTGAAGGTAGGGCTGCCGCCGTTGCAGAATATTCCGCCGCCGGTACTGGAGGAGTTCCCAGAAACAGTGCACCAGGTAATGTTTGGACTGCTGGAGCTGCAGTATATCCCGCCCCCGTTGGTGGTAGAGGAGTTTCCAGAGATAGTGCATCGGGTGAGGGTTGGGCTGCTGCTGGAGCAGTATACTCCGCCGCCGCTGCTGAGAGGATATGTAACTCTGCCGTGGATAATGGTGAAACCATCCACGATCGAAGCATTTGTCTCACCGCTGTGGAAATTAAATCCGCGCCCGTTTTGTTGGCGCGGATTTAATTTCCGCGCCCGTTTTGTTGGCAATCGATGATGCACGCCCCTTCCTCTTCACATTGCAGCGTGATGGATTTCCCGTGAAAATCCAAATTCTTATTCCCATCGCCCGTGTAGGTGCCTCTTCCCACTAAAATCGTGCTACCGTTGGCCACCGCGTCAATCGCTGCCTGCATCGTGGGATAATTCATCGGAACGTCGGTACACTCATCGGGCCATCCGTTGCCGTCCTGGTCCTGGCTGGTGCCATTGCGGATGTCGTCCATGTCGTAAACGCCGTTGTTGTTGCAGTCGGACTTGCTCAGTGTGGCGTCACCCAGCAGGACCATCCCTCCAAAATAACTAAAATCCGTATTGCCCCGTTGGTTGAACCACGAACAAAACGCTCCCCCAACGCAACTTCCCTTCGCCAGCGGAGTGAAAAAGAGGTTGTCGTATTCCATTCCGCCGATTTTGGTGCTTCCCCAGGCGAGAAGAGCATTTCCGTTCGGATTGAACAGGATCATTCCGCCGCAATTGTGTTGCGGCGCCAGACCGCCATAGGAAAAATCACACAAACTGCACGAATACAGATGAAAAAACATGGGTGAGGCGTGATAATCGATGTAATGGAATCCCATGATATAGCATGGCGTGCACGGACCGTTAATGGTATGAGTCACTTCTGAACCGTGCGCGCGCAACAGAACCAGATGGTGTCCGCCGTTTTGCAGTTGATCCAGATAATCTGCACCCGATGTCACATTGGGATCCGTAATCGAGGTCACATTGGATGACCCGAATACCGAAGACAAATTATTGGAATCGCCGGTTGCGGACGACGTAAATTCGTCGCTGCCGTAATAAGCCAAGGCAGTCTGACCAGTATTCAGCGTATTCCAGCGGAGTGCATGATTGCGCGCGAAATAACTGTTGAGCAGGTCGGCTTCGGTTCCCAGACCCGGAAGCAGGTCCGTCTTTAACCTTGAAACCCAAATCTCCAAATTTCGATCGCCGGTCCACGTGTCCAACTTCCCGTTATTGGGCAAGACGGGCGGGGCGTTCAAGATATCGCTCCAGGTCCCGTTCAGGTCCATGAAATACAGATCGTAGGGAAAATCCTCATAATTGCCCTCTTCAAATATGACGTAAGGCAGATTGCCGACCAACACAGCGCCGACCAGAGAATCCGGCTGGTTGTAGAGATTGGCGAGGGTGTTCCGCAGATATTCGGCGTTCCCGGAAAACAAAACCAGCACCGTGGAATATCCGCCACGATCCAAATCACTCAGATAGGTATTGATGGAATCGATGATGGCTGGATAGATGCTGCTTGCGACGACGACTGCCACACGTCCTTTCGGGCCAACCGTGCGCGGTTCGTTGACGGCGTTTTGCTGACCGATGATCTGTGCTTCTCCCATAGCCGGTCCGGGTGGGACGGCTTCATGCGGCGCCGGTCCCGTCGATCCGTTCGGATCCATCCACAGCGTCCTTGCAACGACCTGTCCATCGGCGCCGACAAAGAATTTGTCGTCATTGCTCGGGATGGGCGAAACTTCTTCAACGCTGGTGAGGTCAGCCTTGGGAGTGGAATTCGAAACAGAAACGGGCTGGATGGGTTTGGGCTGAGCTCGCATAAGGTTGGGGTCAGAGACAAAAGCGACTGCGCCCAATACCACCACAACACCAACGACCACAATAATCCTGGTTCGCCAATTCGACATGGTGAATGTTCCCTTTATTGGAGCAGCGCAGAAAGATTTCCCTTACCGGCGGGAGAAACCGTCAGTCATCCTCATATCGAATCATACGCATGGGGGCTTTACGTTTCCTATCTTATCCGAATTGACTTGCTCGTAATGAGTCCTGCGTAACGCATTGTCGCTCAAGGAGTTGAATTACATCCCTGTGCCATGATCCTACCCTGATTAGAACCTTATTCATTGTGGTCCAATAGGTTACGCCATTTAATAAAGCCATTCGATTGGATCGAAAGAGCGATCCATGCCATTGCTCTTCTTTCTTGGCAGAAGTTGCTTGTGGAATGCAGGTTCTGCGCGTGTAAAACTGGGTAATCATGAAACCGACTGAGGAAGTGCGTTGCATGAAAAATATCGTAATGGATTGAAGTCCAAGGTGTTAGCGTAGTGACAATGGAGGTCGGATACGGGAGTTGGTTGGTTCTGGCACGGGGATTGGTATAGGGGCGGAGACGGATTGTCGTTTGATCACGACAAGGAGATGCAACGTGGACGAGTTCCGAAGTGTGTGCACTGCCGAGGCTGAGCCGGTTCCGATGGACTGGGCATCAATCGGTGAGCGCATATTGAAAGTGAGTGACCTTGCGGCGGTGTTGCACTTTCAGGAAGACGCGGAGCGGTTGGCGGTTCTGCTGAGCGACCAAGACGTAGTCGTTGGTGAATAACAGGGTGATTCGATGATTTACGGATTGTGGAATGCGGCGGCGGGGATGGCGGCGAATCAGTACCGCCAGAATATCGCTGCCAACAATATCGCCAACATCGACACGATCGGATTCAAGCATGACGTGGCGCTGCTTCGGGAGCGACCCGTCGAGTCGAAGGAAAATTCGCGCTACAGTTCGTTTTCACATGAATTGTTCGACAGGCTGAGCGGTGGAACGCAGGTCAAGCCGACACTCAACAGTTTCGAGCAGGGGCCGGTGCAACTGACGAACCGCCCACTCGACGCGATGATTCAAGGCAAGGGATTGTTCACCGTTCAAACGGCTGACGGGATTCGTTATACGCGGAATGGAAATTTTGCAGTGAATTCCAAGGGGGAACTGGTCACTGCCGGTGAGGGGCATCCGGTGCTTGATGAGGCGGGTGCTCCGATCACGGTCGGGCCGGGCGCCGAGCCGGAAATCGATGAGCAGGGTCGTGTTCGACAAGGTTCCGCCGTTGTGGCGAAGATGGGTGTGGTGGAATTCAACGATATTCAGCAGTTGCGCAAAACGGGCGGGAATCTGTACACGACGGCGACCAACTCGGTTTTACCCAAGCCGTCCGCGAGTCAGATTGTTCCCCGCGCCCTTGAAGGTTCGACCGTCAATCCGATCACGGGAATGACGGACATGATCGAATCGAGTCGGGCATTTCAGATGAACGCGAACGTGCTTACAGCGATGGACGGGACGCTGGAGCGATTGCTGAGCGGATTGGCGAATTTCAGGTAGGGCAGAAGAGTTTAGGGGTTCAGGAGTTGACCCTCCCCCAGCCCCTCCCTGATGGGGAGGGGAGTTGAGGAAAGCAAGGAATCGACGTATGGCAATCACAGCGATGCAATCAGCGGCGACGGGGATGAAGGCGCTGGACACGAAGCTGGATGTTCTGGCCAACAACCTCGCCAACATCAACACCGTCGGTTTCAAACGCAGCGAGACGCAATTTGAAGATTTGCTGTATCAGGTCAAACGTGAACCGGGTGTGTTGAATGCAGACGATAAACCGGCGCCTCTGGGGATTCAAGTCGGGGTGGGGACACAGGTATCGGGAACGCAAATCAATTTCGATCAGGGGACGGTGGACATGACCCGCCAACCGCTCGACATGTGCATCCGAGGGGTGGGTTTTTATCAGGTGAAGACGATTTACAACGGTACGGAAGTGATCGCTTATACACGGGCGGGGAATTTTGTGCGGAACAAGGACGGTGACATTACGCTGGCCAACAGCGAGGGTCCGCTGATGGAGCCGCCGATCAATGTTCCTGCAGACTCGACGGATATTTCGGTGACCAACAACGGCCGAGTGATGGCCAAATCGCCGGGTCAGGCGCAGGCCACCGAACTAGGCCAGATCGAGTTGGCGCGGTTTGTGAACCCTGAAGGTCTCAAGCAAGTCGGGAAGAATCTGTTTATCGAGACGGAGTCTTCCGGCACGCCGGTGACGGCGCCGCCGCAACAGAACGGGATGGGAGACATCATCGGCGGGGCGTTGGAGATGAGCAACGTGGAGCCGGTGCGGGAATTGATTGAACTGATCAAAACGCAGCGAGGATTCGAATTGAATTCGCAGTCGATCAAGAGCGCCGATGAATCGCTGCAAACGGTAACGAATCTCAAACGGTGATGAATTCAAGGAGATCATGTAGTTCGTGAGAAGTTTTGAGGCGGCGTGAGCAACACGCGCTGAACACGATACTATCAGGATGATGGTTATGGAACGCAAGGATTGCGACAGACGAGACGTTCAGCAGGAATCGAAGCCGACAGGCGCGGCGATGGGAATCGCGTGCATGTGGGTCTTGTTTTCTGCGCCGAGCTGGGGATGGGCGCAGACGATTCGATTGTGTCCTGCGGCCGTGGTGACGTCGGACCAGGTGAAAGTGGTCGATGTGGCGCAGTTGGAGGGGATGTCGCCGGATCAGGTTTCGCAGATCGGCGAGATGGTGGTGGTTTCGTCGCCGTCGGCCGGTCAAAGCGCGATGGTGACACTGGCCGAGTTGCGGTCAGCCCTATCGCAGGCCCGACTGAATCTGGCGGAGATCAGTCTCAAAGGCGTGACGCAATGTTGTGTCCATCGACCGGTCCAGGAAGAGGCTGAATCCCAGCGCGTTCGATCCGAACAGGATGAAAAGGAAAACCGGACGTTGCGCGGTCAGATTCGTCGAACACTGGAAGAACGACTGACGGATCGAAGTGGTCGTCTGGAACTGAGTTTCGGCGCGAACGCCAAGGACTTGCTCGAATTATCGGGGCCGGAGTACACGTTTGACATTCATCCCGAAACCTCCCGCGTGCTGGGGCGGATCGGCCTTCGAGTCGCCGTTCGCCGGGGGCAGGAACCTCCGCAAATAGAAGAAGTCATCGTGGAAGCCGTTCAAATGCGTGAAGTGTTTGTGGCGGCCAACACCATCAATCGGGGACAAATCATCACGCGCCAGTGCCTGACAACGCAGGAACGTGCGTTTCGTGACGTGGAGGACGACGCGCTGAGCCATGCGAGCGCCGTCATCGGTCAGCAGGCCAAAAATTGCATTCATACCGGCGAGATGATCACCGCCAAGGACCTGACGTCGCAGGTGCTGGTCCGGCGCGGAGAATTGGTGGACGTGGTGGTGGATCGGGGAGGGTTCAAGATTCGCAGCGTTGGTCGAGCGATGGACAAAGGGATTCTCGGCGACGTCATCGAGGTTCGCAACGAAGCCTCTCAAAAGATGTTTCGGGGGCGGATCGTCGGGTTGCAGCAGGTGGAACCGCTCGTTGAGAACGGACCGCAGGTTGCCGGCAGCGAGAAAACGGGGAAACAATCATGAGAAAAGCGATGATGGGAATTCTGGGTTGCGTGGTGGTGCTCTGGGGTGAGTCGGTTTGGGCACAAAGTTCGTCGATTGCGCTGGAGGGGCAAAAGGAACAGAAGAAGCAGGTTGAGCAAGTCAAGAAGGAAGGGAATAACGTGATGACGGCGGATGAGCCGACGGTTCGGAATGCTCAGCCCGCGAATCCCGAACTGGAAAAAGTTTCATTGATTGCGATTGAAACCAAGGCGCCTACGCAGTTCAAGGTTCATGATCTGGTTGTGGTGATCATTCGTGAGCAAAAGAAATATGAGAGCGATTCCAAATTGGAGACGAAGCGCGATTACAAGGTGGACACGGAAGTTTCCAAATTTTTGCAGCAGATCAACGGGCACTGGGGAGCGGCGACGTTTGCCGACGGGAAACCGGATATCGGCTTCAATATGAAGAATGACCTGAAGGGCGAAGGGGATTCCTCGCGGACGGACAATCTGACGTATCGGATGCCGGTGGAAATCATCGACATTAAGCCGAACGGGCTTCTGGTAATGTCGGGCAAACAGCGGATTGCGGTGGACGATGAGGTGCAGGAAATGAGTTTTACCGGTTCGTGCCGGAGCGAGGATGTGACGGCGGACAACACGGTGTTGAGTACGCAGGTGTTCGACAAGGACGTTGTGTTCAACCACCACGGGGCCGTCAAGGATGCTTCGGATCGCGGGTGGTTGACATCGATGATTGACTGGTTGCAACCGTTCTAACGAGGTGGGTCATGCAACGAGCGTTGAATATTCTGGTGACGATCGCGGTGACGCTGGGAGCGACCCTGCCGGCGATGGGGCAGAGCGCCCGGATTGCCGACGTGGCTCGGTTCAAAGGTCCCCGAGTGAATCATTTGCAGGGACTGGGATTGGTGGTGGGACTTAACGGAACCGGAGACGGTGGGGATTATCGTCCGACGATCGCGCCGTTCGCCGAATACCTGAAAGTCTATGCCGATCCCGTGGTGAAGCTCGAAGACCTGAAAAACACGAAAAATGTCGCGATCGTGACGGTGCAGGCCGAGATTCCCGAAAGCGGAATTCGTGAGGGGCAGCGGCTGGACGTGCAGGTTTCGGCGATGGGGAATTGCAAAAGTCTGATCGGGGGTCGGCTGGTCACGACGGCGATGCAATTCGAGAACGTCAAGATCAATCCCAAGATATTCGGATTCGCGCGCGGTCCATTGCAGGTGTTGGATGTCGAAAGCAATCCGACCAACGGCGTGGTCAACGGCGGGTTGACGCTGGAACAGGACGTGATGGTTCGGTTCGTCGCTACCGGAACCGACTTGATGGGATTGTATGAAAGCGTGTGGCTTAAG
>CAIVHJ010000133.1 GCA_903905665.1 uncultured Phycisphaerales bacterium | reverse complement strand
GACCCTCCCCCCTAACCCCTCCCTGAAAGGGAGGGGGGTATTGGGATCGGTTCTTATGGGGAAGGTAAAATTCAGAGAAATAGATCATAGTCTTTGCGGTCTGGTTTCGAGGCTGTAGTTTCTATATGGAACACATCGCCCCCCACATGACGGATGTCTGGTCGCGTACTTCATCGACGTATCGTGTCCGTGCAATTCTGTTGCTTGGGGCGGACATGTTGTTGTTTGGGGCGTTGTGCAGTTTCATGTTTTGGCTTCGGACCGGTTGGGAGTTTCCACCGACGTATCCTCGATATGGAGCGATGCTTTGGGAGACGATGAACATTTCGGGGAGTGGGCAGATCACGCCGCAGGATTTACTGATGAAGCCGATCAGTCTGAAACTGGTTCCCATGCAGGCTGTGGTGATCGGATTAACGATTGCGTCGCTAGTGTCGATTCCCATTTTGATCAGCATTTTGTACCGTTGGCCCTATTCGATGCCGTTTTGCGGGATGGTGGCATTTTTGGCGGTCATGCCGTGGCTGGGTGCGACGCTGGTGCTGTCGTGTATGGTCGCCGCCTACTGCCGCGTCAAACTGAGATTTCGATACATCTCGGCGTTGTTGGGGCTGGTTCCCATCGGCATTTATTTTTTCACGGCGTCGCAGCGTTATGCCGCGCCGGCCGACATTTTGACACCGCCGCTTGAAGAAGGTCTGGTCATTGTTCCGTTGTTGTTGTCGGCGGTGGGATCGTGTGCTTTGATGGCCCTGGTGTTGCTGATCGCGTATATTGTGGATTACCGGCCGGGGGCGGTGGCGCCGGTTTTGGCGGTCATGTTTTGATGCCGTGGATTTTATTCATGACCCGTGTGGGGCGCGATGAATTGTATTATCGTTTTCTGGAGCAGGACTACGGTTCCGTAACGAGTCATGGACTCGTACCGACCGATGGTTCGTCGGTGGTGCATCAGGTGACTCGACGGATGACGTCGGAGGAATCAGGAGACTCAAGTACGGGAGGGACTTCGCACGAGGAAAAGGTTCGGAGGTTTTTTGCGGGGACATCCAGGCCGAAGGAAGCGGACGAAGTGGCGCCGTTTGTGGAGGCACAGTATCTGGATTTCCTGAGTGACTGGGCGAAGCGACAAGATGATCGTACGAGCGCCTGTGATCGGTTTTTGGAGGATTTTCCGACCAGTCGGTATGTGCCATGTGTGCTCTTCCTGAAGGGGATTGCGATGGATCTTCGGGTGGATATCCAGGCGTTTCGCCGGCAGGGTCAAATGTGGTTTTCGACGGATTTTCCCAGCGAGAGGTCGCGTAATACGTGGCGGACGTTGATCGAGACATATCCAGATTCTCCGTTGTCTGATGCGGCGCGGGTACGATTGGCCCAATTGGAGGCTCGCCAGGGGCGGATCGACGAGGCCGTTCGATTGCTGCGCGAAATGGGGACGCAAAAACCCGTTTCAACCGAAACCGAACGTCGTGCGGAGGGGCCAGCACTGGATGTGCTGCTGGCCAAGAAACCGGCGGAAGACAGTTTGAAAAGTGAATATCTCGGTGTGGTGCGACAGGCGGCTGAATTGTTGTCGCTCTTGGAGCAGAACCGAGATTCGCAATACAACGACGCACCGCTGATTCTGTTGATGCGCTGCGATCCGCTGCATCCGGATTATCCTCTCAATCTGCGCGAGATTGTGGACCTTTATCCCCATACGGAGCTGGAAGACAACATCGGAGTCAAACTGTCGCTCGCCGAGCCTTCGGTCAAGGAACGGATTCGAAAGCTCGAAGGGGTGCTCAAGCGATTTCCCAACGGCGATGCGTTGCCCGAAGTTTTGTGCGAGTTGGGATCGGCGTATTTACAGTCGGGAGATTTGACCAAGGCCCGCCGAAATTTCGATCGTGTGATTCAGCAGTTTCCGCAAAGCAGTTATGCCGCTTCGGCACGTTTGCGGTTGTCGCGAGTTCGATTGTCGGGAGGTGGGTCATGAAAACAGCCGGCGAATCTGAACGGACGGTCGTGATGGGAATTACCGGCGCCAGCGGAGCGCTTTATGCGCAGCGGTTGCTGCGCGGATTGGTTGAAAGCGGGGTACGGGTTCACCTGATGATTTCGGTTCACGGACGACAATTGCTGGAGGAAGAACTGGGGATCGGAACGGAGGGGATGGGTTTGCTGGCGGGGGAGACTTGTGAAAGGGTGACGGTGCACGATGTCACCGATCTGAGCCGGCCCCCGGCGAGCGGATCGTTTCGTACAGATGGAATGGTGATCTGCCCCTGCAGTTCGAACACGCTGGGGGCGGTGGCATCGGGACGGGGGGATAATCTGATTTATCGCGCGGCGCAGGTGACGCTGAAGGAGCGACGCCGGTTGATTCTGGTTTATCGTGAGATGCCGATGAGCGCCATTGATCTGGAAAATGCCCTGACGCTCACCCGCGCGGGTGCTGTTTTTTGCCCCGCCTGCCCCGCCTATTATCATCATCCCCGCGACATCGGTGGTCTGGTGGATTTTGTCGCCGGTCGCGTGCTGGATTTGCTGGACGTCGAACATACGTTGAACGTGCGGTGGCCCCAACTATGAGCATCGTCACGACAGCCTGGACATGGGCGGAGATGATTCGGATCGGGCATTCGGTTTTTGCGCTACCATTTGCGGTAGTGGCGGGGATTTTGGCGGGTCGTACCCTGCCTGGGCATCATCCCGCCGTTGGCCAATGGATGCTGATTGTTTTATGCATGGTTTTGGCCCGTAGCGTCGCCATGACGTTCAACCGAATCGTCGATGCCGAACTGGATCGCCGGAATCCTCGGACCGCTCAGCGTGCAATTCCTTCCGGTCAGATTTCCGTGAAACAGGCGTGGGTTTTTGGGTTCGTCTGTTCGATGGGTTTCATCCTGGGTTGCAGTGGTTTTTTTATCGGGTACGACAATTTCTGGCCGTTGGTGTTGTCTGTTCCCGTGTTGGCCTATCTGTGCATGTATTCGTACTCCAAGCGGTTCACTCGGTGGTCACATTTTTTACTGGGCAGTGCGATTGGATTATCCCCGATGGCGGTGTGGTTGGCGGTGGCACCTTCATCAATCGGGGTATCCGCCTTTCTTTTGGTCCCGGCGGTGATGTTTTGGATCGGCGGATTTGATATTCTGTACGCCTTGGCTGATGTGGAGTTCGATCGGCGCGAAGGGTTGTTTTCCTTGCCGGCACGGTGGGGGGTACAACGGGCGTTGTGGGTGTCCCGATTGTCGCACGGTGTGGCGCTTGCGCTGTTCGTCGTGCTGGGTTTGCATGAAGGACTTAGTGTGATTTACTGGAGCGGATTGGGGATCGTGGGCGTGTTACTGGTTTTTGAGCACGCGTGGGTTCGCACCGATGATCCATCTCGGATTGCGCAGGCATCATTTACAGTCAACGGTGTGGTCAGTCTCATTTTCGGTTTGGCCGTCGTGTGCGATGTGGTTTTACTGGGAACGGGCGGGTGATGAACGATGCGTCGGGTTGTGATTTCAGCCATTATGTTGCTTTATATGCTTCTCGGTGTGTGGGGGATTAATTGGGGTCTCTACTTGCCGCTACGGGCGCAGCATCTTTTTCCCGAAGGTTCGGAATGGAGTTCCCGGCTGGTGGCCGAATTGAAAACATCAAGAAATTCCGAAGGGCCCTCGCAAGGTGCCGATGTCGATCGAAATCCGGCTGCCTCGGATCGACCGGTAATTCTCAACGACACCGATGAGAAAATCGCCGAAATCTACGTGCGTTATCTGCTCTACACCGATCAACCGGACGAGATGATTAGTTTGCAGGCTTTGGCCGAGATTCATCCCGCTGAAGGCCGCTGGGATCCGAAAATGTATCAATATGGCGGGTTGTTTTTGTATCCGCTGGGGGGGTTGGTCAAACTGGCGTCGGTGACGGGTCTGGTCCGATCGGGGATCCTGTCGGATTATTTGCAGGCGCCGCAGGAATTCGCGAAGTTCTATGTGATCGGTCGATTGATGGTTTTGGCGTGGGGGTTGTTCGGTGTCTGGGCGGTTTATTCGTTAGCGACGCATTTGTGGGATTGGCGAGCGGGGGCGCTTTCGGCCCTGATCTACGCGTTGTCACCCGTGGTGGTGGCGATGTCGCACGAATGTAAACCGCATCTTCCCGGAGCCGTGCTGATGATCTGGGCGACGTATTGGGCGTTGCGTTATATCGAAAGTGGACGCGTGCATCACCGATTTATGCTGGCGCTGTGTTGCGGTTTGGCGTTGGGGATGATTCCGTCCAGCGCGTGGATTTTCGTTTTAATTTCGGTGAGCGAATGGCTGGTTCAATCTACGCTGCGCGAGCGAATCGCGCGGTCGCTGTTTTTCGGCTTCCTCGCGGTGTGTATTTACGGGTTGGTGAATCCGTATGTGGTGATCAATCTGCTGACCGATCGCCAGTTGTTATTTTCAAATGTGGGCAATACCGCCGCGATGTATCATACCGGTGGCTGGCTTGCGGGGTTGTCGAATGCGTGGACTTTGCTGGTTTCGGGTTCGTCGGTGTGGATGGTGGTAGGTGCGCTGGTGATGGTGCCGGCATTGTGGGCGATGGATTGGCGCCGGACGTTAATCCTGCTGGTGCCCGCCGCTTTGATGTTTGCACAGTTTGCCGCCGTCGGCGCCGAAAAACCCGGCGAATACAGTCGGTTCTTTATCTATGTGAATGTGATTCTGGGGATCGTGCTTTCGGTTGGATTGTATCGATTCCTAGTCAACCGCTGGTATCAGGGATTGGCTTACGGTCTGGCGCTGGCAAGTGTGTTGGCGTGGCCGACGACCGATTACTTGGTCGGTTTCGGTCGGGATGGAACGAAGCAGGATTCTCGATATCAGTTGGCGGAACAGATGGCGAACCCCGGCGGGGGGACGACCGGCGGGATCGATTCGATCGCCGTGTTGCGCGACCCCGCGCCTTATGCGTTTCCACCGACGGATTTTTCACGGATTCGCCTGGTGCGTTTGCCGAAAGACGTCACCCACTGGCCCGTCGATCGGCACGACTGGCCGCGATGGTTGATTGTTCCGCTCAACGGCGTGGAAGGTGTGGATGTCAATCAGATCATCCACGACGGCTATTACACCTTGGAGCCGGGTCACTCGCTTCCCCCCGATCCCACTCCGATCACCTGGGCCGACCGACCCCTCGTGTTGTTGCGCGCCGCCACAGAATAGATTTGGATCATATTCAAAAGCCGCCGATCAGTGAATAGATGAAAAAGAAACCCCGTCGCCAATTTTAGAATCAACGGCGGGGCTGTATGAGATATCGTCGGTAGAATAATGCGAACCGCGTGCGTCAATGCGGTTCGGTCATCGTCGTCGGATCGAGCAGTTTCGCCAGTTTGGCTGCGTCAATCACGCCCTTTTCAAGGCACAATTGCCGAACGGTTTTGTTGGTTTTATAGGCTTCTTTGGCGAGGTCGGCGGCTTTGTCGTATCCGATTTCCGGCGCGAGGCTCGTGACCATCGCGAGAGATTGTTCGACCAGTTCGTTGCAGCGTTTTTCGTCGGCTTCGATTCCTCGGACGCAACGCTCGGTGAACGTACCGACGGCCGCCGTGAGCAGCCGAACCGATTCGAGAAAATTGTGCGTCATCAGCGGCATCATGACGTTGAGTTCAAACACGCTGTCGCGGCAAGCGAGCATCGTGGCGATATCGTTGGCGATGACCTGAGCCGACACCTGGATCACCGTTTCGCACATCACCGGGTTGACTTTTCCGGGCATGATCGAACTGCCCGGTTGTGTCTCCGGAATCCGAATTTCACCGATTCCGCACCTCGGTCCCGACGCCAACCACCGAATATCGTTGGCTACTTTGGTCAGACTGACGGCGATGGTTCGCAACAAGCCCGAAGCTTCGCAAACGGCGTCTTTGGCGGCATGTCCTTCAAAATGATTTCGGGCTTCGCAAAACCGGATTCCGGTCGATTCGCTCAGATCGGTACAAACCATTTTGGCAAAATCAGGATGCGTGTTGATGCCGGTCCCGACCGCTGTCCCGCCGATGGCGAGTTCTTCCAGGGATTTGATGGCTTTTTTGCATCGCTCGACGCCCATGCGAATCTGCGCGGCATATCCCGAAAACTGCGACCGAGTCGAATCGGTGTGGCATCCTGCAGGTGCGTTCGTCCGATCTTGATGATGGGGTGGAATTTTTTGGCTTTGTCTTCGAGCGCAGCAGCCAGTTTCTCCAAAACGGGAATCAAATCCTCCCCTATCGCCTCAGCCATCGCCACGTGCATCGCCGTCGGAATCACGTCGTTGCTCGATTGACCTTTGTTAACGTGGTCGTTGGGATGGACCGGATCCTTCGATCCGATCTTGCCCCCCGCCAATTCAATCGCCCGGTTGGAGATCACCTCGTTGGCGTTCATATTGGTGCTGGTTCCGGAACCGGTCTGAAAAATATCGAGCACGAAATGACGGTCGAGCTTTCCGTCGATGACTTCCTGAGACGCCTGCTCAATCCATTTGACCCGTTCGGGATCGAGTCGCTTGAGTTTCAAATTCACTCGGGCGGACGCGCGCTTGACCAATCCCATCGCGCGAATGAACCGCCGCCCAAAACGGTATCCGCTGATCGGAAAATTCTCGACCGCTCGCTGGGTCTGAGCCCCCCAGTACGCATCGGCGGGTACCGTCATGTCTCCCATACTGTCCTTTTCGATTCGTGTCTGCACCATAATGATCTCCTAACCAACTGGTGTACAATGTGTTGTATGTTTGTCACCACGGCGGGAATCCGTTATCCTCCTGCCGGGTGAAAGTCGGTATTGTCTCACAACGTACTGCGAACTCAAGCGCCGAACGTCGATATTACAATAAGAATTCGTTCTCGGAGAATGCGGTGTCGCTCGTGATTGCGCAAAACCTGGTCAAAGTGTTTCCACTTCCCAATGGGGAACAAAAACGAGCGGTGGATGAAGTCAGTTTCACCATTCGATCGGGGGAAATTTACGGTTTGCTCGGCCCCAACGGCGCCGGAAAAACAACGACGCTCCGAATGCTCAGCGGCATGATCCGGCCTACCGACGGTCTGGCACGGTTGAACGGCTTTGACGTATGCCGTCAACCCACAGAAGTCAAAAAACAGATCGGATTTCTTACGGCCAACACCGGTTTGTATCCAAGATTGACCCCGCGCGAAACGCTGGTTTTCTTCGCCGAGTTGCACAACATCGACCGCGCGTCCTCCGTCCGCCGCGCCGAAGAATTGATCGACTGGCTGGGAATGCGCGATTTCGCCGACTTGCGGTGCGGAGCGCTCTCGACCGGTCAGAAACAACGGACCAGTATCGCCCGAACCCTGATCGCCGACCCGCCGATCCTGATCCTCGACGAACCGACGCTCGGTCTGGATGTGTTGACCAATCGCATTATTCTGGATTTCATTCGCCGCGAAAGTCGGGGAGGAAAAGCGATCCTGCTGTCCACGCATTATCTCGACGAGGCGGAGAGTATGTGCAGCCGGGTGGGATTGCTGCACAACGGACGCTTAATCGCAGAAGGTTCCCTCGACGATCTGAGAACCCGGACCGGTGAAAATAGACTCACCGATATTTTTCTGAAATTGATAGCCCAATCGCCTCCGGTCTCTGCGATGGAGGTGACCGCGCCATGTTGAACCGCACGCGAATCCATCGCCTCTACTGGAAAGACCTGCTGGACATCCTGCGCGATCGACGCACCCTTGCCGCCATGATCATCGTTCCGATTGTTCTTTATCCGCTGCTGATGCTGGGGTCATTTCAGGCGCTGACCCTTCAGACCGACCAGATGAAAGAGCAACCCGTGGTCATCGGCGTCCAGACGCAACATATCAAAGACTGGCTGGAGAACATCCTCAAGTCGGATGGGGAGTATGTCGAACATTTGCGCCAAGCCGCCAAGGATAAAGCCGAACCGGAGACCCGTCTTGATCCCATCGTGAACTTTAGAATCGATCGGGTCGAGAATCAGAACCTGGAATCGTGGGTGCGCGAAGGCAGGGGCCAATGCGCCGTGATGTTCGATGTCGCGGACATGCCGATTCCCGTCCGATGGGACAATCGGCAGGTGTGGCGTCCGAAAATCATCAAGGATTCGGCCGAAATTCGCAGCGACATGGCGGCGGGAAGGTTGCGAGACGTGCTCGACCGTCGCGCCCAGCAAATCGAGGATGATCGCGTCGTACGAGAGGGTCTGCCTTCGGCTTTCAACCATCCGTTTGACATTAGCGAGATCGATGTTGCTTCCGCTCAAAAACGCGGTGGATCGATGCTGGGACAGATCGTTCCGCTGATCCTCATTTTGATTACGGTAACCGGAACGATTTATCCCGCGATTGATCTGACCGCCGGTGAACGCGAACGTGGAACGCTGGAAACGCTTCTGGTCTGTCCCGTGCCCGTCTTCGAGATCATCATCGGAAAATTCCTCGTGGTGACCACCGTGTCGCTCGTGGGGGCCGCGTTGAATTTAACGAGTATGGGTTTGATGCTGCAGTTCGGCGGTTTCAGTCGGTTGCTGACCAGCGGCGCCGAAACCCAGATTCCCCTTCACGTGTTGCCCATGATTTTGCTGTGTTTGATTCCGCTGGCGATTTTCTTTTCGGCCTTGATGTTGGCGGTGTGCAGCTTCGCCCGAACGTTCAAGGAAGCCCAAAACTACATGATGCCCGTGGTGCTCATGGTGCTGGTTCCGGCAGGAGTGGCGGCGCTTCCGGGTTCGCAACTGGGCGGATCCACGCTCGTGATGCCGATCGCCAACATGGTCCTGCTCACTCGCGAAATGTTGCTCGGCAACGCCGGTTGGAGCACCGTTCTCGTCGTGGTTTTGTCCACATGCCTTTACGCCGCGACGGCAGTCGCGCTGGCGGTCAAGGTTTTCGATCAGGAGGCGATTGTTTTTGCCGACGCCGGCGGTTGGCGAGCCCAGTTCGATCGTCACCACATGCAGCCCAGACCTACCCCAAGCGCCACGCTGTCGCTGATTTATGTGGCGTTGCTGTTTCCAATCTGGTTTTATGTTCAAACGGCTATTGGCGTTGATCTGTCACCCGACCGATTGCTGCTGATTCAGATCGTGATGATTCTCTTGTTCGGAATCATGCCGGGGTTGCTCGTAGTTTATTACAAGGTGAACTGGGTAGGTGCGTTCAGTTTTCGATGGCCCCACGTGAGATACCTCGCCGCCGCATTGCTGATGGGTTGCGGAACCTGGGTTTTGGTCCACGAACTGACCGTGCTCCAGCATACAATGTCGTGGTTCGGGATGACCGACGAGTTCCTCAAGGCCCTGCAGCCGCAAAGCGAAAAACTGGCATCGCTGGGACCGGTGACCGCGCTGCTGTTGCTGGCGTTCATTCCTGCGGGTTGTGAGGAGATGCTGTTTCGTGGGTTGTTGCAAAGCGGTTTGCAGCGATCTTTGGGCCGCGTCATGACGATCTTCGCCACGGCGATGATTTTTGCCGTCTTTCATTTCATGATTCAGCGCTTTGTCGTGACGTTTCTGCTGGGATTGTTGTTGTCATACGTGTGCTGGCAGTCCCGCTCGATCTTTCCGGCTATGCTGATTCACTTGATGCACAATGGGTTAACCTTCATGACTTCCTGGAAATCTTTTCAGGAGCCGTTTTGCCGGGTGCTGCAAATTCCCGCCGCCGATGATTCGCTGAAGAATCTACCCCTCCATGTTTCCATTCCGGCGATGGTTCTGATCGTTGGGGGTTTGTTGCTGTGTTCGGGGAAAAATCGTGCCGAGGCAGATTCCTCATCCGCGTAGCCGAAGCAGGGGTCCGGCGAGGAGTCATAATCCTCTCAACAGAGAAGACACTTGAAGACCAAGGGCGGAACTGATTC
>CAIVHJ010000132.1 GCA_903905665.1 uncultured Phycisphaerales bacterium | reverse complement strand
TGTAGAGTTTTCGGTATCTGGTCGGAAAAGCAAACCCCTATAGCCTCTCCGTTTCATTGCCGGAGAATAATGGCACACATGCGGCGTCTGATATATACCGTGCGAAAAAATTGCCGCACGGCAAAGGATACAATTTTAATATTCAGGCAAGATGTGCGACAATGGATCCGTTTTCAGGATATCTCAATCTCTTATCAGACGACGGAGGAAACACATGCGAGTATTCCGGTCTGTATTCCTACTCTCCTTCTATCTATGCGGATTCTCCAGCGGCGCCGACACTCCTCAGCAACCCTTTGTCATGCCGCATGGGTGGGGTGCATTTTTCAAGGATGAAAAAGGCATACAAAAAAATCTCGTTCAGCCGATCGAAAAAAACTCGGATAAGGACTGGATGTTTCTGCAGTTTACCGACTATACCGGACTCAAAAACAGACTCGCCGTCATGCAAGTTGAAAATAAAACGGCAGCCGTCGAGCAAGCTGAGAACACGAAGAATACGGTCGTTGTCACGAACAAAGTTGCGGAGGTGCCGGTTGGAGCCGTCGAGGAAATGCTGATGACGGCGTTGATCAACACGCACCGATACATATTGGTTGAACGAAAGGCGCTGGAAAACACGCTTGCCGAACAGGATCTCGGCGCCAGCGGCCGCGTCACGCAAGCGAGTGCTTCCAAGGTCGGCAGGATGCTCGGCGCTCAGCATCTCATCTTCGTATCGGTCAATGAGTGGTCCCCGAATAAATCGAAGACAGGTGGAGCGCTTGGAGCCATCGGCGGCGGGTTTCTCGGCGGATTCGGCGCCAAGAAGAAGGAAGCCGAGGTGGCCATGTCGTTCCGCATCGTCGATGCGACGACCGGCGAAGTGCTTCAATCCACCACCGAACGTGCCAAGACGACGAGTTGGGGGTTCGGGTTCGGCGGTGGCGGCGGCGGGGGCGGCGGATTGATCGGATACGAAAAAGACGCGCCGATCAATTACGCTGTCATGAGTTGCATCAATAAAGCGGTTTATAAAATCGCCATGACTTTAAAGGACAGCGCTTGGAGCGGGTCGGTCATCGTTGTGAAGCCCACGCCCGCTGTGGAACCGGCGCCTCTCCCGACTCCCCCACCGGCGCCGGTCGTATCCAAATCCAAAAAGAGCTCAATGAAATCTCCCGTGACTCCGCCACCGCCGCCACCGCCGCCACCGAAGATTTACATCAACGCCGGGAACAACACGGGGATCACTCCCGGAATGCGGCTGAAAGTCATCTCACTCGGCGAAGAAATCATCGACCCATCGACGGGTACGGTGCTGGATCGGGAAAGAAAAGATATCGGGGTCATCGAAGTCACCGAGACTCAGGAAAAAATCTCCATCGTGAAAATCGTCGATGGGTGCATCGGAATCAAGAATGGAGACGCCGTCACTCTCCTGCAGCCTCAGACACAAAAAAGCGAATAGCTTGACCGCGATCCGGAAAGCGATCTCGACCACCTGCTCGCCGAGGTGATGGCCGGCGCCTCACTTCTGCCGGATGAAATTTGCCGAGGCCTTCCGTCCGTTGGGATTGGTGACGGTGATGCGAACGGGAACGCTTTTGGGGAACTTCTTTCCCAATGCATCGCCGCCGTTGATGGTGACGAGCGATGCACTCACGAAAGTCGTCGAGGGCCACGATGCGAAATCGCCGTCGATCCTGATCTTGAATCCCGTCTGGAATCGCGCGCCGGAGACACGTAACTGAAAGGGGCCACTCGTGGCGGCGACAATGCTGCTGACAGACGGCCCGCCCGTGGCGGCACTCGCTTCGTATGCGCCGATGTCGGGCTTCGAGTCGCGTGGACCTCCGTCGAGGTCCTTCTTCGGAGCACCGGTACTCGTGCCGCGATCAATCGCCGGGCTTCCTGCTTGCAGATGCCCATCGTATGTCGGCAGCGCGGCATTTGCGACCTTTGGATTTTTGCCACAAACGTCGTGTTTTCCCGGGCAGGGATTGCCTTTCGCACTCCAGACGACATCATCATCCATATCGACGGGATTCTTCGGAAGCAGCGAATCATCGTACCAATACAGGCAGGTCTTTTCCCAGGGCTGCCGCCAGTCGGTGTTCCCGCCGAAAAGGATGTTGCGGACGACGACCCGTTCGGTTCCGTTGCAATTCGGATCCGGGTCGTCGGACATCGAGTCGTTGCAACCCACATCCATGAGGCAGTCGCCCTGACCCGTGATGGTCGTGGGCCGGACCGTGTCTTTACATTTTACATTTCTTGAGGACTGCTCCCTTTCCCGGTAGACTGGGACAATGAGCCGCGCGACCAGGGTTGAAATCAAGGGCGCGATGTGCCATGTCATGACGAGATGACGAGAGGCGTGGC
>CAIVHJ010000131.1 GCA_903905665.1 uncultured Phycisphaerales bacterium | reverse complement strand
TGAGGCGATTCTTGTATTTGAAAAAACCCTATCGTCATGAATGACTGAACTTGTAGTGGTTATTCAGAGGACTCTATAGGGGCAAATCCACCGGATTTCACAATGAATTCAGGGGATTTCCCTGACAATTTGTCCGCGAAGCGAAGATTAATGTTCACCCAGCAAGATTAAAAAGTTATAATAATAGGCGGTTCCGCTCAGCAGGACCGGCAACACGGCCGTGCGACAGGAACAACCACATCAAGCGGAGACGATTCAATGCCGATGTCGTTGCTTACTCAGCACAAAATCGACCGATGGTTGGCGGAGAATGAAACTCCGCCTTCCAACGATCCAACCCTGATCCGGCGAACGTTTCCACGTTTTCCGACCGAGGATAATTACTACCTGCAACTCCCAACGTCCCAGCCGGATGAATTCATTTATGCCCGTGGATACAACATCTCTCCTCAGGGTCTGGGGGTTTTTTGCAAAGTTAAACTCGACAGCGGCGCCCATGTCAGCGTGTTTGACGAAAGCGGATCGGACGAACCCTGGATGACGGGCACCATCGTTCACTCCACACTGACCGTCGGCGGATTCAAAATCGGACTCCGTTTCGACGCCTGATCGCGCTTGGCGACTCCGCTCCGGCCGTTTCAACCTTCGGATTGATTTTGTTCGTCGTGGAATCTTTTTCTCGGTGGGCGATCCATCAAGAAAGTGGTGCGCTCTCGATCGGCGGGACTGAGCACTTCGTGGAGCAGTTTTCGCGCAAAGTGAATCGGGGTTCGGCGCGTCACATGGAACAGGACGACGTGCGGACTGCGAACCCGCGACATGATTTGCGGCAGGTCCCGAACGTGAACGTGCTTTCCGGCGCGTGCGCGGTCGGAATGTTCCTCGTCAAAAAAAGTACACTCCATTAACAAGACCCGCGCATTGCGAACGTGATCGAGGTCAAGGAAATCTCCCGTCGCCGTGTCTCCGCAATACGCGATCAGCGGAACCTCCAGTCGATTCTCGATCGCGATTCCCCGTTTTTTGAGTTCGACGAGTTGCGGACCGGTTTTCTCGGCGAATTCGGGTTTGAGTTTGTGGCGGACCTCGACGACGCTGTAACCCAGCGAGTACACTCCGTGGTTGACTTCAAACGGCCGAAGCACCAGGTCGCGCCGAGTCGGAATATCCTCCCCTGGGCGGGCGACCACCAGTCGGGCTTCGGTTCGTCGGCCCTCGATTCGGGTCCAGACTTCCATCAAATCCTGAATCGGTCTGAGCAGGTATTCGGGCACATAGGCGGTCCCCGTGCTGTTGTTGATAAACCACCGCTGCGTGAAATAATAATGCAGCCCGGCGGCGTGGTCAGGGTGACCGTGCGAAAGGCATAAATGGTCGATCGAAATGACTTCGCGGGGTGCTTTGCCGATGTCGAAACACACGTTCAGTTCCGGGGCGGCAATCACCGTCTCCTCGCCCGCCAGCGAATAACCCACCAGCAGGGTCTCACCGATTCGTTTTTCGATCATCGCGGTCGGCATTAACGATTTCCAAACAACGACCCCGACGCACCGGTTGGGGTCTATTTGCATTGTGGTACTACATTTGGTACTCTGTGCTCCAGTAGGTTCCACGTCAGAGCCACAAGGGTTGACTCATTGGTTAATAGATAACTGAAACCCCATGCAATGTCCATCGTGCGGCGCCATTGATGAAGATCGGGTCATGGATTCACGCCTGACCGAGGGCGGACGTGTCATCCGCCGCCGCCGGCAATGCGAAGCCTGCAAACGCCGATTCACCACCAAAGAACGCCACGAAGAAGAAAACCGGATGACCGTCATCAAGAAGGATGGTTCGCGGATGCCGTTCGAC
This sequence comes from uncultured Phycisphaerales bacterium, assembly GCA_903905665.1. Lineage (GTDB taxonomy): Bacteria > Planctomycetota > Phycisphaerae > UBA1845 > CAIVHJ01 > CAIVHJ01. The sequence goes on along the minus strand of CAIVHJ010000131.1, from coordinate 329 downwards.
TCCGAACGACTTCTCAACGGCATGCGCAATGCCTGTTTCAAACGGCCCATTCCGTCTCAAGGAACACACCCTCAAATCTCACATCGTTTTGGAAAGAAACCCCACCTACTGGAACAGCGACGCAGCCAGATCACAAACGTTATCTTTTTCGATTGTAGAAGATCCTAACACGGCCTATTCCCTCTTTGAAAAAGGAGAGCTTGATTGGTATGGAGATCCGTGCGGCCTCATGCCTCTCGACACCCTCCCACCCGGACAGCTCCATGGCGGTCTGGTCCTTCCACTCCCCGAGGTCCTTGGACCAGAACACGTGGATATGCGGTCCACCC
>CAIVHJ010000130.1 GCA_903905665.1 uncultured Phycisphaerales bacterium | reverse complement strand
CCTCCCTCACGGCTGACGCTGTGCTGGAAATTCCGTTCTGCTTCAACTTCCTGAATCGTCCCGAAGATACAATCTTCGACTCGGGCCGTTACAGCAATCTACAGCTCGACATCACGACCGGAGTGCTGGCTGACATCGGCGCGACCTCGACGGCGGGTGTTTATACTATGGACATCCATATTGAAAACACTCTTAACGCGCTGACGAAGGACGGCAAGTCCTCTCCGTTTGCAACGCCCTATTATCGAAGCTATGGCCCTCTGCTCAATTCCGCGCAGAACTTCTACGACCTGGAATCTTCGCTCGACCTCGGGCTTTTCGGGTTCCTGGTCAAGGTCGGAGCGACGGGCACGATGGCGGCGCAGTTCGAAGGGCCCGGACTTGACAACCTGACTTCTCTCACGTTCAGGGATTCCGTCCGGCGTTGGGTTGACGGCGCGCTCGATCACGCTTATAGAAACGAGCGGAATCAGCTCATCCACTTCGATCCGAACAACGTCTACAAGGTCACCCCGGCGACCCCGACGGCGACCTTGTATCCGATGATCGGTGTATATCCCCATTCCTTCGTCAACTTCGGCTCGATCAATGAACACTATGCGACGGGCAAGAAGTCGTTGATCCGCGTCGAATGTCCGACGACCACGGGGACTTCCAGAACGAGTCTTTTGACTTGGGGTATGCGCGCCCTCCGTTAAGCGCAGGTTGAATTTGTAACAAGGGGGCGGCCCTCCGCCCCTTCACTTCTCGAAGGAGAAGATATGAGCAAGATCGTCAAGATCGCGCTGGTCATCGCCGCCGCAGTCGCGGCCTTTTTTCTATTCCGTAAATCCTCGGGTGTCGCCATGGTGGAAAAATCACCGACGGGGCTTGAAAAGGTCATCGGTGGAACGGCGGCGGTTGTCGCCATCGCTGGAAAGGCCGTAGCTACACTCGGGAGTGCCGTCGGCCTCGTCGGAGGGGCTGGAACTGCGGTTGCCGGGACTGCCACGGCAGGTATCGGCACAACGACGCTTGTAGGCACAAATACCGCCTTTATAGGTGGTGGCGGAGCCGTTACAAGCGCAACGCCTACCGCCGGGGCAGGGGCAATCGGAGCAGGATCTGTTTCAGCCGTTGGAGTAGGGGCCGCAGCCGTCGGCATGGCCCTCTGGATCGGCGGGGCAGTCAAGGCTTTGAAAAGCCTATTCTCATCCGGCTGGTGGGAGGGAACTCCCCAGGAGATCGCGGAACGGAAAGCCTGGCAGAACGCCACTATAACGGCTGACCAAACCTGCGCTGAGCTGAATCTTAATATCGGCGGCGGAAAAGGTGTCGTGTCTGACGTTTGATGGAGGAAACATGAAAGTATTGACAAAACTCGATAACGACGGTGGCCTGTCACGCGAACAAGGCGGGTTTTGGAATCCTCGGGATGTCATCAAATCCATCCCCAGGCCCGGTTCCATCACTAAGATACCTTCGATCTTTGCCGCCAAACTTCCCATCCTGTCAACCTTGAAAGCGGTGCTGGCTGGAAATCAAAGGTTGGATGTCGGTCGTGGCGGGTTCCGTGTTTTCCCGACAAACGCCAGCGAAGCTAATCATCCTCAAAAGGTAACGCGCTAAATGTCTATTGATTGGAATAAATACATCCGCGACATCGTTGACCTCGGCTCGGAGTCCTACGAGCAGAGGATGACGAAGCTGGCAATAAAGATCGGCTGTGTCGCGCTTTTCGTCATCGTGGTCTGGAGGTTATTGAAATGACGATTTGGAGGTTTTTATGATTAATTGGAACGGTATCTCACTTATGATCGACAATGCCGCGACTGATGCCGCAGAGGTGGCGAAGCAGAAAAAAACGACAATCTACGTCGTCGCCGCCATCATCGTAGTCGGCATCATACTTCTCATCAAGGGGAAATGACAATGGCGACTTATCCAGCTATCGGATCAAGCGAGTGGCTGACGCAACAGGCCGACAAACTCATCAATTTCGGGCTGGATGCGTTGCTTCACAAGGGGCCGCAGAAACCTATCACGTCGAATGTTCAGTCTGAAACTACTACCATGGGAGACTTCTCCAACAAACTCCCATGGATACTCGGCGGGATCGCCGTTGTCGGGATAGGGCTTATCCTTTGGAAGCGGTAATACCATGGATGACTTCTTTGCCGGTGTCTGGCTGGGATTAAGGACTCTTGTAACAAAGCCGCTTCAATACCTGACGAATCCAATTGAGGCGACTACCGCCACTTACAAGGAAGATCTTGAGGAGGAAGGTCTGTCCATGTCGGAGGTCGATCAGCGCGTCAAATCCTATGAGGATTCCGGCGGCCCTTTGACCGGTATCTCCAAAGGTGTCAATAACCTCCTCCACGGCGTAGGCAACCTGTTCACGTTCCTGACAAAAAATCTTACCACGGTGCTTATCGTCGCCGTTATCATTGTCATCGGATGGTATTTCCTGATGTTCAGGAAGGCTGTAACAGAATGAAAACACTTATACCGTTCCTCCCATTCTATGTCGGGCTTATCCCGGTGGTCGTCTACATCGTCAAGCATGAAAAAGAGCATACGAGAATTTGGCTTCTTTTAAAGCAGGTCTGCTCCAAACTTCACATCATCAATGGAGAGTGATAATGGGCGTTATCCTTGTCGTCATCGGCTCGATCCTGGCTTTCTTCCTAGTTCTGCCTAAGAAGATGGCGGGAGCCGTGGCAACGGTTGTCGCCACCGGGAATTCCGTTGATGAGATCATAGCCGAGAACTCCCGCCGCTATGGTGTCGAGGCCGCGCTCATCAAGGCCATCATCCGCCAGGAATCAAACTTCAACGCCAACGCCGTCAACGCCTCGGACCCCTCCTACGGACTCATGCAGATCATGCCGATCCTGGCGCAGGATTTCGGGATCGTCAAGGAATGGATGAATCCCACGGACGCGGAAATAGCCATGATCCGGCTTCCATCTACGAATGTCCAGATCGGCACCTGGTTTCTGGGACGACTTCTTTCAAAGTATCCCCAGGGGGTCGCAATTCAGATGTATAACGTCGGCGAGGCCGGGTATAACTCCGGTCACCGCGCCGCAGAATATCTTGCAAAGGTAACGGGGTATTATAATGCCTACAAGTCCGATTAATTCAGGAATGACTCAATTCAAGGCACAAAACTATTCTGTCAATGTAGGTCTAGGGACGGTTGGAACTGTCATCGCTACCTACGTTGTTCCAAGTAAATGCCGGGCCCGGCTTCTCTCCATCGGTAACTACCTGGGGACAGTCGCCGCCTGGGGATTCGTGATATGGCACCTAAACTGCAACGGCACCCCCGTAGCCCCTTATGATGCTTTCATGGATCAGATTGGATACGCGGCGCAACGGTCGGACGCGGAACGCCTGGAATTCGGTGGAGGTTCCATCATCACCGTCACGGCGGATAATCCAACAGCGGCTATCGTCGCAACGGGAATATCGCTCGGGTGGGAACTTATCTTTCAGGAGTAGAGTATGGCCCAAGTAGGTGTCCTTTCTCTTTCCCAACTTCAGATACACGACCACTATGACTATAACTCAGGAGGCCCTATAAATCTGCTCACCAGAACAGCCTCCGCCACCGTAAAGATGCTTTCCGCTCCGGCTGTCATGTCAGCCGCAGGGGTCGGGACATGGGCCATGATGAAACGGATACTCGTCGGAGAGGATTCGCCTGGAACGTCAGATCTTCTTTTCACCATGACTCGCGCCGGTGGAGCAGGAACTGTTCACGGTCAAATACGGATACAGCGCGGGGCGACAAATCTTTTCACAGGAGTAGATAACTCTACAGCCGCGGGCCCGACTATCTACACCGACGCGGCGGCGGCAGTCGATCTTAAAGCCCAGGACACTATCGAGGTTTGGGGGTATGTTTCAGTCGGGGCGACGACGATCTGCACCGTCGAAACACTCCAAGTCTGCTATACAGGAACATTCACGAAACTGACAAGAAGAATTCTAAATACAGCCCTCCAAACGTCGGCGGCCTCAGATGTTCTATATACTGCTGTGTCATAAGGACGGCTTAACATGGCGCAAGTAGGAATTGCATCCTGGCAGGAAAATCTACCGCTTAAAGCGTATGAAGATGCGGTCACTCATTCGGACGGAGTTTTGGTCGCGAAGAACGGAAAACTATCAGGAAGCTCAATAACCGGTGTTTGGGAGAGAAAAGGAATTATCGTTCCGATTGCGGAGGAACCACAAGTTATTTGGGAGTTTGGATCATTTTTCTTCACCGGATATGGTAGCAACGTTTTTAAAATGTGGTTTTCTGGGGTGGGGGGCATAAACTACGCCGAATCAAAAGACGCATTGAATTGGACAACTTCTATCGTAGTCGCCCCTGGGTCGCATCATGGTATTTATAATACGGGAGGAATATATTACCTTTATACGACGGTTGGAGGGGATCTTGACCTTTATACTTCAACGGACGGAATAACTTTTGCTCTTGATACTGCTAACACGGTTCCAAGAGGTGGAGGGGGATCATGGGATGATACCATGATAGCCAATCCCTGTGTCTGGAAAGAGGGAGCTACTTGGTATATGGTATATGAAGGAACGGATGGAGTGGGCATTTGGGAAACAGGATTAGCAACATCAAATAACGGGAGAGCTTGGACAAAAAATGTCGGTAACCCTGTTTATAGTTTAACAGATACGGGTGTTTCGGGATTCGACGTTCATAAGGTCGGAGCTATTTATTACGCCTGGGATCACGAGGCTATTCCTTTGTTTGGGGTTTTGCCGACTGACGGATACTTTTTAAAAAGCGCGAACTTGATAACCTGGTCGAAGGTTTTTACCAGCCCTGTTTTGCCAAGGTGGACAGACGATGATGGAGCAGGTCAGCGAGAAGGACAGGTCGCAGATCTAAACCTTGTCGAAGCTAACGGAAAAGTATACTGTTTTTATACGTCGAAATTCAATCAAATAACAGCTAATATAAAATTAGCTATAGCTAATTTTAATTTTACTAATCTTGTAACAGTCCCCTTCCAAGGTCCGGCATTAAATATAAATAACGGAAATGTCGCTATTGGGCGGGCCGCTTCTCCGATAGATTGGGGTGGTGATCTTCCTGCAAAATTGGATATTGATGCGTGGGGGGGTGCCGTAACAACGGACGCTCTCCGTATTAAACAAGTTCTTTATGCTAATCATTTTAATATGCTTTCTGACAATTATTTTTCGGTTTGGTCGGGGCGATATGACGGGGTGCAGTTTAATCACGAGTTGCACGATAAGCAGTTATGGCTAATGGACAACAATGACATCGAATTTCGTCAACACAATCCCTATACGGTTCTTTTCCTGGGCGGGGACGGATCTGTTGGGATTGGGACTTCTACACCTCATTATCCCCTCACCCTTATAGGTCTTACCAATTATGCAAATGATGCAGCCGCCGGGATAGGGGGACTTACGACAGGGGATTTTTATACCGAAACGGGGTCAAATCCAAAAAGAGTCTGTGTGAAAATATGAGCGTCCTTTATATCCGTCCCGCTATTTCCTCGTCTTATCCATAAAAAGGTATCGAAATGAT
>CAIVHJ010000129.1 GCA_903905665.1 uncultured Phycisphaerales bacterium | reverse complement strand
GCAAACACGGCAGCGACTCGTGGTTTACCGACATGCCCGAACAACTCCTGGCGGGTTGTACGTTGCCCGAGGGGCTGAAAGCGTCGGACCTGACCAGCGAACACGATATTTTCGATGTCTGGTTTGAATCTGGTTCGAGTTGGGCTGCGGTTCATGAGGCGCAAGGTTGGCCAATGCCCGTCGAAATGTATCTGGAGGGCAGCGACCAGCATCGCGGCTGGTTCCAGTTGTCGTTGCTTCCGGCGCTCGGTGCGATTCACAAACCACCGTTCAACATCGTCCTCACCCACGGTTTCATCGTGGACGAGCAGGCCCGAAAAATGAGCAAATCCCTCGGCAACGTCGTCGATCCGCAGGAAGAACTCAACAAATACGGCGCCGACGTCATCCGACTTTGGGTCGCCAGCGTCGATTACCAAAACGACGTTCGTACCAGCGACAACCTCATCAAATCTTTGCAGGACGAATATCGCAAGGTCCGCAACACCATCCGCTTCATGCTCGGCACTACCTGCGATTACAATCCTGCTCCACTTGCTTCCGCCCCTCAGTCCTCAGTCCTCACTTCTCAGCCCTCTATTGACGACTGGGCGCGCATGAAACTGCATCAATTGATCGCCGATGTCACGAAACTCAACGAAGAATTCGCGTTTTACAAAGTCTTCAAACTCATCCATGATTTCTGCAACATGGATTTGTCCCAGATTTACTTCGTGGCGATCAAAGACCGCCTCTATTGCGACGCCGCCGATTCCCCCAGACGCCGACGCGCACAATCCGTCCTGATCGAAATCGCCGACAACCTCATTCGAATGATTGCTCCGATTCTGGTTCATACGGCGGAAGAAGCGTGGTCGCATCTCCATGCCAAAACGGACGGATCGGAAAGCGTTCACCTGGCTCGTTTCCCGATTTCGGATGCCTCGGCGATTTCCGATCAGGTGCGGCAGGATTGGGATTTGATTCTGCGGCTCCGCGATTCTGCCATGATGCAACTCGAAAAATTCAAACGCGAAGGCGGCTTGACCAACCCGCTCGATGCTCAGGCGATCTATTACGTCACTTCGCAACAAGCGGACATGCTTCGTCGTTTGGGCGAAGACCCCGCCGATGTGCTCGGTGTCGGTTCGCATCGCATCGAAATCACCAGCGACGAGCCACGCGTCCTTATCGAAGACGTTCGCAACAAATTCAAGGATTGTGCGCGCAGTTGGAAACGCCGCTCCGACGTCGGCTCCGATCCCGACTACTCCGATCTCAGCAAGCGCGACGCCGATGTGATGCGACAGATCAACAGGTCAAAGCACTGATTGGGGCCCCGGAGTTGGGCCAACGGATTTACAGATGAAACAACCATGAGCGATTCGAACACGTCAATTGGTGTTACACGTCGGCATGCGATTCAGATATTCGCCGCCGGCGTCGGGAGCACACTTCTGCTGAAGTCCAACACGCTCGCCTGGGCCGACCTCCCGTGGGGTGAAGAATCGACGGCGACGCTCTTGAAGGCCGATACGTCGCCGCTCGTACTGGGTAACGGTTATCGCTATTCGAATGGATCGCGTCAGATAGCACCCGCACTCGCGCTCGAACCACACGGAGGACGCCTGTGGACTTCCTGGACCGAACAGGCGAAGGATCGTGAAGCCATATTCCTGCGGCCTTTCTCCATTCAGGAAGGAACCTGGGGTCCCGCCCTGGAAGTCAACGAACCCGACTCTGTGGACGGCAACACCTACGAATCCGATATCGCGTTCATCGATGGCCAACTCGTGGCGGTCTGGTCGCAGGTAAGCCGCACCGGGTGGTCCGTCCATGCCCGGGCGATTGACCCCGCGACCAGTAAGGGCGCACCCGCGCAGCGTCTGTCGGGTTCAGCGGAGGGTGAGTTTCATGCGCATCCTGTTATTGCAGTTGCCGGCGAACGCTTGCTTGTCGTCTGGCAAGCCCAACGCCGCGGATACAAGACCTACGCAGTTCTCGGCTGCTTTGTTGCTGCAGATGGCCGACCGATCGGTGACGTGTTCGAAGTCGCCTCCGACCCTGACCGTGATTGCTGCCACCCCGCGGTAGCTGCTGCACCCGACGGCGGCACATTGGCCGTCGCGTTCGATCGACAGGACCGCGCCGGCACGCAAAACATCTACCTCGTGACGATCGACGCTCGCAACGGACACTGTAGCGCCCCGCGCCCCGTGTCAAATCATCCGGCGACCAGCGTCGCACCGGCGCTTGCGTATTCTCCGGACGGCGAGTGGCTGTATGTGGTTTGGCATACCAATCGTCGCGGCGAGGATGGCTGGGACATCCCGCGTTGGTATCGCCTGGCTGCCTTGCGCACTCGCGACGACACGTGGCACACCTCGCCGGACCAGCCGGAACCGGCGTCACTCGATGAGCGCGGCACGGTCCAGGGCTTTGAACTTGTGCGTGTGGTCGTCTCGCCCGGCGGCGTCGTGTGCGTACTGGGCCGCGCGTCACACAACTTCCATGTACAGTATTACTCCACGGAGGGCCGCTCGCCGATCTACCGCCTGCCTGATGACGGGTGGGGGGGGCGTGGTCGGCTCCTGCGCGGCGTGTTCGATTCCGGTGGTGCGCTATGGGTGGCCCGCCGCGATCTTGGAACGAGCGTTCTGCACCGCATTGACGGCTTTGCTGCGCTTGCCGGTCCGCCGCCGATCGAGGCGAACAGCGAGCCGACGCGGAGTCAGACTCGCTCGTTGACGCGGGTCACGTCACGCTATGAGTGGCCCAAGCCGGAGGGTCCGGCCGAAAACCTGCACTTGTACTTCGGCGACATTCATGGTCACTCGTGGCAAAGTGACGGAATGGGTGATCCGGAGGAGTCGTATCTGCGGGCCCGCGACGTCTTTCGTGACGACTTTCACGCTTTGACTGACCACGATCACTTCATCCAGAAACGCCTCACCGACGCTCAGTGGGAAGAACAGAAGGTGATGGCCGAGCACTACGCCGTCGGCGGTGAATTCGCCACCCTCTTCGGTCAGGAATGGACTACCGCACGCACCGGAAATCCCCACGGCTGGGGCCATTTCAACATCTACGCGACCGATCCGGCGATTCCGCTTTTTGACCACACGGAGGCGCGATACCGTGATTTGCCTGACCTGTATACTAACCTGCGGGCGCACCGGGCCATCGCGATTCCGCACCACATCGGCTGGACGGGTATTCCGTGGGATGCTCTGGACGCCGATCTGACGCCCGTCGTCGAAATCTGTTCTGTGCATGGTGCCTACGAGTATGAAGGCAATGAACCGATCCGTCACCGCGGTGGGATGCACGGGTGTTTCTTACGCGACGGACTGGCTCGCGGACTGCGCGTCGGCTTCGTCGGCGGTTCCGACCAGCATGGCCTTATCTGGCAGCATGGCGTGTGCTGGAAACGCGATGTGTATCGCGCCGGGCTTACGGGGGTCTGGGCGCCTGAATTGAATCGCACCACGCTCCTCGATGCGATGCGTGCCCGCCGCACGTTTGCTACTACCGGCGTCAAATTGCATCTGTTCTTCGCGGTTAACGATGCGCTAATGGGCGCAACGATCGAGACGGACAAGCCGCCGACAATCCAGGTGGACGTCGCGGTTCCACCGGTGGAGGGCCGCCTGGACTGGTTCGAAGTCGTTCGCAACGGCGCGACGATCAGCCGCTGCGGCAGCGAAGGTCTGCGCACCCGGCAGACGTTCGTTGACGACGATTGCCCAACCGGGAAAACGGCATACTACTATGTTCGGGTCAAACTCATCGACAACAACATGGCCTGGTCAAGCCCGGTGTGGGTAACCCGCGCATGAACGATTCACTTTACGATGGAAAGTAAACTGAACATCGCCTGTCTGATCTCGGGAAGCGGCACCACGTTGCAGAATCTCATCAACCTGCAACGCAAAGGGACTCTTCCCATCGATATCAAACTCGTCATTAGTTCCCGACCCGATGCCAAGGGTCTCCAGCGCGCCCAATCCGCCGGAATCCCCACCCAAGTCGTCTCGCGTTCCCTCTTTCACGCTTCACGAGATGCGGATCCCGAATCCGCGGACTCATTCAGCAAACAAATCTCCGATGCCGTTCGCTCCGCCGGGGTCGATCTGGTCTGCATGGGCGGATTCCTGAGCATGTGGATCATTCCGCCGGATTTCGAAGGTCGCGTGATGAACATCCATCCCGCCCTGTTGCCTTTATTCGGCGGAAAGGGATTTTACGGCGAACTGGTTTATCGGGCGGTCCTCGACGCCGGTTGCAAAGTGACCGGTTGCACCGTCCATTTCGTGGACAACAGTTACGATCACGGCCCGATCGTTCTGCAAAAGCCGGTTCTCGTTCGTGAAAACGATACCGTCGAATCGCTCGGCCGGCGCGTCCGTTTTGCCGAGCGAAAACTCTACCCCCACGCCATCCGTCTATTCTCCGAAGGCCGCCTGCAAATCGACGGCCGTCGTGTCCGAATCCTCGACCATCCACCCCAATAAAAAACCCACGGATGAGTATCCGTGGGTTTAAACCGGCGACATCTTCTTTAATTCAATTGATTTCAAATCCTCTTTTATTTCTCTGTGTACTCTGTGTTCTCTGTGGTGAGAATCTGAACTTACCGCTTCGAGAACTGGAATCGACGTCGCGCGCCCGCTCTTCCGTATTTCTTCCGCTCGACCATCCGCGCGTCACGCGTCAGATACCCGCCGTCGCGCAGCAGCTCGGCGTAATCCGGATTTGCCTGCCTCAGAGCCCGCGCCAAACCCATCATGATGGCTCCCGCCTGACCCGTCGGCCCGCCACCCATCACGTTCACGTAAACATCCACCAATCCCATTGTCTTGGTGGCTTTAAGCGGCGACACGATCGAATGACGGTCGCGCTCAATCGCAAAATACTTGTCGATCTCACGCTTATTGACCAAAAACTTGCCGTCACCCGGACGAATCCGAACCCGCGCAACTGCGGTCTTCCTTCGACCCGTTCCCCGAAACCACAGGTTGGGCGGCTGGGGAATGATCACGCTGACCGTTGCCGTTTCAACGGGTGCTTCTTTTTCCGGTTTTTCAGTTTTTTCGCTCACCGTTCACACCTCGGAGTTTTGTATTTCATCGGTTCGGGTTGTTGCGCCTGATGCGGATGCTCGTCTCCGGCATAGGCTTTGAGTTTTTTCAGCATGCGCTGGCCCAGCGCGTTTTTCGGCAGCATCCGTTTGACGACCAGTCTCAACAGCCGGTCGGGATGTTTTTCCAGCATCTTACTCCACGAAACCTGCTTGTACCCACCCGGATAACGAGTGAAGTAATTGTACGTCTTCTGCTCCACTTTCTTTCCGGTGATTTTGATCTTCGTACAATTCGTCACGACCACAAAATCACCGGTATCCACATGCGAGGTGTAACTGGGCTTGTGTTTGCCCATCAGCACCATCGCAATGCGTGAAGCCAATCGCCCCAGCACCTGATTCGTGGCGTCCACGTGATACCATGATTTAGTGGCGGGTTGTGTGATCAGGGTCGTTTTCGTCTTTCGTACTTTCATCGCTTGACATCCGTAGTGATAATTTATGCCAAAACTAGAACCCACTAGTATAACGCTTTCGGCGGCTCTTTCAAGTGGCCTTCCCCCCAACCCGGAACATGGAAAAAGTACGAATGATCCCCTGAAACCGATTCCCGCCCCCAATCCCGCTATCCCTTGAAAAGACCACGAGTTGCAGTATAAATAGGGTTTCTTTCATAGTGAGAGTTTTTTCAAAGGAGTGTATGAGTGAGAATTCATGAATATCAAGACCGGTCGCTGCTGACGCAGGCGGGCGTTCCGATCCCGGGGTCTGAAATCATAACGGCGCTTAGACCGACAATACTAATCGTGAAAAAATAAGATCAAGATTCGCATCCCGAAAAATACAACCACTATCCATGTCCAACTCTTCATCAAATGGAGTAACGCCGCGAGTTCTTAAGGTCGCCATTTGCAAGTCTATCTGGAAAGCCGCATTGCGTGCGTGCGCTTACGTTATGCTTATCTTCTCCGGGCCATTTGCCTTATTTGCCATATTTGCAGACCCCAGCAGAGCGATTCCGTTTATTGGCGTTTTTGTTTTGATACTGGGCATACCCTTTTCTTTGGTAATGATTCCTCTGCTGATAATCAATTTCTGGAGAGTTTGGAAGGTCAGAAAGGAACTGACTGCTCAAACGCCATTGAACGATCTACACGGCGAGGATTGGCTAACCAGGAGAATTACCGAAATCGGCTTGGACGGCTGCCGAAATATTCCTGAACGACTTCAACCGCCCGCTGGCCTGACCATGCCGTCCGCCATCATTATTGACAACGCCAAACTTCCCGTCTTGCCGGTTCCACCGTCACACAACATTCCCTTTGAACCACTGCCGCTGGGCCGAGATCCTGATCGCAGCTGGATTTATCTTGAAGAATTCGTCGGCGTGGATCCCAGCAAAAACTTCATCATGAAATCCCATTACCAAAGATATAAAATGGGAAAAGCAAAATCCGTGCTTGTTATCTTCCAGTGGATAGTGCGGTGCTTACTTGGTGTATGGCTCTTTGTGATTCTTATCGGGTGGAGGCGTTTAGGAAGTTGGGGATCGGCTGTTTTTGCATTGTGGCTGGCGACAATAATTCTACCCGTCTTCATACGCAATTGGGACTGGGGTTATCCACGCTGCTGGTTGTTCCCCGGAACGATCGCATTTCGCCCACGAAGACTTTTTCGGAGTAAGCATCCAGACATTCTCATCGCTCGCCAGGGTACGGGCACTTTGTGGTACGATGCGCATGAATCCAGAATTCACATTCCTCTGGAGAATAACCGGTACTACATCATGCGAGTTCCGCCACAGGATGCTTTACTGGTCATCTGGGCGTGGTTGAATACCGCCGCTCCCCCGGAAGAAATACACCTAGACGGTATCGCGTAGAATACATGTAACAGTCAATCCCGGCTCACCAGAACGGCCTTGATTCACCCGGTCTCTTGACGACAGTAGTATCACGACTCAGAAGCAATAGGATACATCATGATAAATCCGACGAGCTGATGCCCACCACGGACGTCTCAATCCGGTTGCATTTCGTTCTTTCGCGTGCGAAAATACGGTTTCGATCAAAGCTTCTCTCGATGGAATCTTTCGGTAGTGGTGGGGCAATAGACGGGACAGATATTTTGCCCTCGAGCTCTTTCTCGAAGGAGATTTTTGTGAGAATTCATGAGTATCAAGCCCGGTCGCTGCTGACGCAGGCGGGGGTTCCAGTTCCGGCGTCTGAAGTCGTGACGACCATTGACGATGCTGCATCCGCCTACCGAAAAATCGGCGGCCAGGTCGTAATCAAAGCACAGGTATTCGCGGGCGGACGAGGCAAGGCAGGCTTCGTCAAACTGTGCAATAGTGAAAACGAAGTCAAAGCAGCCGCTCAGTTCATGCTTACCAATCGAATGGTCAGCAAACAATCCGGTCCCGACGGAATTCCGGTCAAAAAACTGCTGATCGCCTCCGCCGTGGACATCGAAAGCGAGTATTACGTCGGCATGGTCATTGATCGCAGCCGCAACGTTCCCGTCATGATGGTCAGTCGTGAGGGCGGCGTCGAAATCGAGGAAGTGGCCGCGCGAAATCCCCGCGCGATCGTCAAGGAATGGCTCCATCCGCATCTTGGTCTGCAACCGTTTCAAGTCGCCAAACTGATCAAGTCGCTCGGCTTCACCGACAAGACACAGATGCGCGACGCCCGAATCGCTTTGCTGGGAATCGCCGACATTTTTCTGAAATATGATTGCTCCCTTGCCGAAATCAACCCCCTCGTTCGTACTCCCGACGGTCGCGTGATGGCGATCGATGCCAAGATGACCTTCGACGACAACGCCCTGTTTCGACACAAAGACATCGCCGCCATGTTTGACCCGACCGAGGAAAACCCGCTGGAAATCCGCGCCAAACAGCACGACCTCTCCTACATCGCTCTCAACGGCAACATCGGATGCCTCGTCAACGGCGCCGGACTGGCGATGAGCACCATGGACATCATCAAACTTCACGGCGGTGAACCCGCCAATTTTCTTGACGTCGGCGGCAGCGTCACACCCGAAAACGCCGTCGAAGCGTTTCGGATCATTCTGACCGACCCGAAAGTCAAAGGAATTCTCGTCAACATCTTCGGCGGAATCGCCAAATGCGACGTGATTGCCGAAGCGCTGATTACCGCCGCAAAACAGATCGGCTTTAAGGTTCCCGTCGTCGTCCGCCTCGAAGGCACCAACGTCGAAAAAGCGAGACAAATGCTCAAAGAAGCCGACATCAAACAACTCGTCACCGCCACCGAACTCACCGACGCCGCCCAAAAAGTCTGCGCCGCCGTTTGAGCGTGGGCGACGGGTTGTAACCGCCCCTTGCGAATCCGCACGGCGGCGCTAGAATAAACGCTATGGCCAAATTCAAGTGGGACCGAATCATCTGCGGCGATTGTGTCAAAATCCTTCCGAAGGTGCCGGAAGGTTCTGTCGATCTGGTCTTCGCCGATCCGCCGTTCAACATCGGCTACGATTACAACGACGAGTACCACGACAAATTGTCCGATGACCAATATGTGTCCTGGTGCACGCAGTGGATGAAACTGGTCCACCAGGTGCTCAAACCCACGGGTTCGTTCTTTCTCGCCATCGGCGACGAATACGCCGCCGAACTGAAAACTCAGGCCCTCAAGGAAATTGGTTTTCATCTGCGAAACTGGATCATCTGGCACTATCGCTTCGGCCAAAACACCCGCAACAAATTCGCTCGCTCCCACACCCATATTTTCTATTTCACCAAAGACCCCAAACGCTTCACCTTCAACGCCGATCCCGTGCGCGTCCTCAGCAGCCGACAAAAAAATTACGCCGATCGCCGAGCCTTCGGTACACTCGGAAAACTCCCCGATGACGTCTGGGACGAATACCCTCGCGTCTGCGGAACCTTCAGCGAACGCGAAACTCATTTCCCCTGCCAAATGCCCGAAGCCCTGCTCGCCAGAATTATTCGCACGGCATCAAATCCCGACGATGTCGTTCTGGATCCGTTCGCCGGAAGCGGAACGACGCTCGTGGCGGCGAATAAACTGAACCGATGTTATCTGGGCATCGAAATCTCGAAATTATATACCGGTGAAATGAAACAGCGGCTGACGAGTGCCGAACGATTTCGAAAAGTTTCCGGGCGAAAAAAAGACTGGCCGGCCCGACTGATCGAAGAAGCCAACACGCTTTATATGGAATCCGGCGTTTCGCTCGATCGCATCGCTCAAAACGAGTACCTGCTTCGCGTCCTCGCCGAACAACTGCGACGTCGCCTCACCGACACCTCAGGCGGATCGGGCGCAGATCATCTGAAACCGGAAGATTTGCTCGACATGCTTGAGCAATTGCGTCGAACCAACCAACTCTCCAAAACCCTCGTCCTCGACGACGCAAAATCCTATTCCACCCCCAAACACGACCTGCCAAAAAAGGAAAGGGGAAGGATCGAGAGACGACAGGAGTCTTTTGATTTTTGACTTCGGCCCTCTTATTGATTTTTTCTGCGCTCTTGTTAAGCGGTGGTTCTGCAGGAGCATGCATTCCTCTTTCGGATTCGTGTTCTCTTTTGACGCTCTTGTTAAGCGGTAGTCCCATAGGGACACGCGTTTTGCCCATCAGAGCCCCCTGCGCCAGCAGGGGGTTATTCCCATTGCCGCGACTGACAGCACGGCCTACATTCGTCGGCCCGTGATCGGGCTGGTCATCAGTAGATCGGCGACGGGGCTCAGGATCGAATTTCCGTCTTTGCACATGAGCACCGCACCGGTCATTCCAATCCACGAAGTCAGGTTGCCCATCAAAACGACCGATGGCTTCAGCCAGTAGGACCCTACAATGGGATCAGACATGGTCGGGTATCCATGAACCGCAAACACGATGTGCTTGGAAACAATGACCATCACCGACAAGATGGTGACGACAAGAGTGACCCATCCGCCCGTCTGACCGGCGGTGTGAATCATGATCGACATCAGTATCGAAATGACAATAAATCCGATCGCCGGTTGCAAGAACCACTGGTGGATGACCGTCGGGACGAGATAAGCCGCCCAGCAAAATAGTCCGGTCATGACCGCTGTCGCCAATCCCGTCCAGATGACCCCGCGCACCAGCCCTTTCATCGGCGTCCAGTCATCTTCCTCTCTTTCATACCATCCTTTCGGCATGTCATTGAGCGTACTCATGTCTCAAGTATGACACGTTTTTTGACCTCGGCGACTACAATTTTGCACTGCTTTTATAATCGCAAACAGCAGGGGGGCTGGTGCGTAAGTCTTTGAATAATGGTCTTGCTGCCTGCTACCGACTTCTATGATCACCAACACCTAAAACCTAACACCTTCTTCCCTACTCAGGGCTTGCTGTTTGGCGGATGTCCAAACCAACATATGATTGCCACTGACCACTTTTTTCTCTTTTCTCTTCTCTTTTTGAATTTCCCTTTGCGGTGAACTCTTTTTTTATTTTCAACTTTCCATTTCTCTGCGTCCTCCGCGTCCTCTGCGGTTGAATTCATTTTCCATTTTCAATTTCTCTGTGCTCTCTGTGGTAAAGTTTTTTCGCTTTCCCATTTCCTTCCCGGCTACCGACTTAATGTTGCCGCAACAGACCACTGAGTAAGTTTACATAGTGAGACTCATTACGATCCCTCTCCCCTCGGGGGAGAGGGTAGGGTGAGGGGCATAAGTCGAGGCTGGCGCTGAGCCAATAGACGGATATTCTCGGATGTCGCTACGGTCTTCGATTTCTCTGCAAGCAGCATCCCGATGGGATGTGTTTCTTTGGCGTCAACCAATGTTCTTAATTCATAATTCCTCATTCATAATTCATAATTTCCCCCCCTATATGCAAAATAACCAAACGAACCCATCTTCAAGTGCCACTGTACACGATGGTTCGCCGACGAAACGCAATGGGGGGCAAGTCGTTTCTTGCCTTTCCTCACAGCACAATGATGTTTTGTCCGGTCATTTCGGGAGGTTGGGGGATGCCCATCATGAACAGCAACGTCGGCGCCACGTCCGCCAAACGAATCCCCGTGCGGAGTTTGTGATGCTTGAATCGGTTGTCCACAACGATCAGCGGTACGTCATTTTCGGTATGCGACGTGTGCGGTCCGCCGGTGGCGGGGTCGATCATTTGCTCGCAATTCCCATGGTCCGCCGTCACGATCAATCCGCCCCCCTTGGCGAGCACGGCATCGACGACTTTGCCTACGCATTCATCGACGGTTTCGACGGCTTTGATCGTCGCCGACAAATTACCCGTGTGACCCACCATGTCCGGATTGGCGAAATTGACGACGATCAAATCGTACCGATCCTCGGCGATTCGCTTGAGCAGTTCGTCCGTCACCGCGCGGGCGGACATTTCGGGTTTCTGGTCGTAGGTTTCGACGTCGCGAGGAGAAGGCGTCAGGAAACGTTCCTCTCCGGCAAACGGCTCATCGCGGTAATCGTTGAAAAAAAATGTCACATGCGGAAACTTCTCGGTTTCCGCCGTTCGGAATTGTTTGATTCCCTTTTGACCGAGATAGTCGCCCAGAATGTTCTTCATCGGCGGAGGTTTCGGAAACGCCACCCGTACCGGCAATCCTTCTTCGTAGGCGGTCATCGTGCAATAATACAAGTCGAGTTTCCTGACGCGGGGGAATCCCATCTCAGTTTCTTTGCCGGTTTTGTCTTTCACCGAAAACGGGAACTGGTCGTACGTGAACGCTTTGGTGATCTCACGCGGCCGGTCGCCTCGAAAATTGTAAAAGATGATGCTGTCCCCGTCGGTGATTGTGGCGATCGGTTGTCCCTGGGGGTCGGCGATCAGCGTGGCTTCTACAAACTCGTCGCCCTTGCGCTCGGCGTCGGTCGGGTGGTCGTAATATTGTTGAAACGCTTCCTGGGCGGATCGAACTTTGTGCCCCTTGCCGAGCGTGAGCATGTCATAAGCCGCTTGCACTCGGGGCCAGCGATTGTCGCGATCCATCGCGTAAAACCGACCGATGACGCTCGCGACTCGACCGATGCCGATTTCCTTCATCTTCGCCTCAAGTTCGCAAACGAACCGGATCCCCGAATCCGGCGCCGTGTCGCGCCCATCACCGAAACAATGCACAAACACACGCTCCGAGGGGAATTTCATCCGCCGACCCAGTTCCAGCACGGCGTAACAATGCTCCAGAATACTGTGCACACCGGCGGACGAACACAGACCCATGATGTGCACTTTCCCGCCGGTTTGTGTCGCGCGACGAAACGCCCCGCACAAAACCTCGTTGCGAAAAAACGACCCGTCGCGAATCGTGGCGGTGATTCGCATGATTTCCTGATTGACGATCCGACCGGCGCCGATGTTCTGATGACCCACTTCGCTGTTGCCCGCCACACCGGCCGGCAATCCGACGTCTTCACCGGCGGTTTTCATCAGTGTGTTCGGGAACTCCGACATCAGGCGGTCGTCGTTCGGTGTGCGACTAAGTTTTACGGCATTGGCATAGTCCCATTTCGGGTCGGGATTGTGTCCCCATCCGTCTCGAACTATCAGCGTGATCGGTCGGCCGGTTGTCTCCTTCACCGGTTGATCTCCTTATGCGTGTTTTCTGCCATGGATTGGTCCATAGTGATTTTGCCCACGATACTCGAATTATGGCATCCCCGCCACAGACGCGGTATTATAGTGCCGATGTCCGCTCTTGCAGAAATGTGGTCATTCGTTCGGCAGTACTGGGAACGACCGACAGAGGTCGGGGCCCTCCTGCCGTCTTCTCCGGCACTCGCGCGGGCGCTCGTCGAGCCGTTGTCGCGACCCCGTGCTCCGGGGAACATTCTCGAACTTGGTGCGGGGACCGGAGCCGTCACACGGTTCATCACGCCGTTGTTGCTTCCGGGCGACCGGTTCGACATCTGCGAAGCCAATCCGCTTTTCGCTCAACGGATCGAGGAATCTATTCTTGCAAACGAGCCGATGCGTTCATACGTCCACTCGGGTCACGTCAGATTGTTGAATCAACTGATTCAGAATGTTCCCGATCTTCGCCCGTACGATTACATCATCTGCGGTTTACCGTTTTCTGTGTTTGCTTTTCGTCAGGTCCGCGAAATCTTCTCGCTGCTCCGACAACAGGCCCGTCCCAATTGTGTCTTCAGTTATTTCGAGTATTGGGGGGTTCGGGGACTCGGTAGCGTGAGCCGTTTCGGATCAAAAGGCCGCATGTTTCGGTTTTATTCCGCCTACATGGATCGCCAGATTGATGCCTGCCAGATCGATTCTCATTGGGTGTTTCTGAACTTTCCCCCAGCCGTCGCTCGCCACTTGCATTTGAATCAATCCGCCGCCTGAGCAGGCGCACTCCTCACGCCGGGAGAATCGGCCCCACGTCAAACAACGGATCCCGCATCGAACTGCTCATCTCCGTCTTCAGGCGGGCTGGGCTGTTTTCCTTGATGTAGTTCACCGCTTCGTCCAGATTGTCCGTGATCATGAACAGGTCGAGGTCTTCGTTGTTGATGAAACCGTTTTCCTCGTACATGGTCTTTTCGAGCCACTGAGCCAGCGGATTCCAATAATGACTTCCGATCAGAACGACTGGGATTCGCTCGGTTTTATCGGTCTGGATCAGCGTCATGGCTTCGAAGAATTCGTCCATCGTGCCGAATCCGCCCGGAAAACAAACAAACGCGCTGGCATATTTGACGAACATCACCTTGCGACAGAAAAAATATCGAAAGTGTATCGAGACGTTCTGATACTCGTTGGGTTTCTGTTCCATCGGGAGACTGATGTTGAGTCCGATGCTGGTTCCGCCGGCCTGAAACGCGCCTTTGTTGGCGGCTTCCATAATTCCCGGTCCGCCGCCCGTGATGACGGCGAATCCTTCCTTGACGAGTTTGGCGGCGAGTTGCTCCGCCAGTTGATAATAGGAGCTGTCGGCTTTGACGCGCGCGGATCCGAACATGGTGACCGCCGGTCCGGCACCGGACATAATCTCGAATCCCTCGACAAACTCCGCCATAATGCGGAATATCCGCCACGTTTCCATCATCATGTTGTACGTAATCTGAGTTTGGGGCATCAGTCGTCTCTTTTCAGTCTGCTTTCGGAATCGTTTGGTTCCGCGCGCAGATTTCTAAAAACTAATTCGAAAGATCAATTCAATGATTCACGCCTCACGTCAATCGGTATCAAACAAAGAGAACCCTGCTGCGAGAAGGTCCTGAATATCAATCAACCCGGCGACATGGTTCTGGTCGTCGAGCACGGGCAATTCGTCAATCTTGTATCGGCGCATGAGTTCCAGAGCTTCGGAAACTCGTTGGCCGACGACGGCGTGCTTGGGGTTATGGGTCATGACCTCGGTCAATTTGACCTCGCCGGGTTTGTGAACTTTGGATACCAGCCGCCCCAGGTCGCCCAGGGTGAAGAATCCGATTGCCTGGTGTTTTTCATCAACAATGGTGGCTGCCCCGGATCGCAGCGGGACCGACAGGATGACTTGCAGGAATTCGGCGACGGTCTGACGGGGTTGCAGGGTGGGGCAGTTTTCGCCGGTTCGCATGACTTCTTCGACACGTGTGAGACTTCGTCCCAAAGCGCCGCCCGGATGGAGCTGGGCATACTGCTGCCGGTCGAAACCCTTGATCTCGGAGAGGGTGAGGGCGATCGCGTCGCCCATGGCCAACATGGCGGTGGTGGAAGCGCTGGGCGCCATGCCGAGGGGGCAGGCTTCTTCCTGGGCGCCGATGTTCAGAATGATGTCGCTTAGTTTGGCACAACGCGAATTCGTTCGGCCGGTGATGAGGATAATGGGACAGCCGATCTTCTTGAACGCGGGGAAGAGGCGTTCCAGTTCCTGCGATTCGCCACTGTTGGACAGAGCGAGGACGATGTCGTCGGGACAGACCATGCCGAGGTCCCCATGCAGCGCTTCGGCGGGGTGAATCACATAGGCGGGGGTTCCCGTGCTCGACAGCGTGGCGGCAATTTTTTGGCCGATGAGGCCGGCTTTTCCAATACCGGTGACCGCCACACGGCCCCGACACTGAAGGAGGCGATCGATGGCGCCAACAAACGAGTCGTCAAGCAACTCAAGAACTTTGTTCAGTCCGTCACGCTCTTTTTCCAAAACGCGACGACCGATGCCGAGCCATTCAGTCTTCGAATGGATGGGTTTGTGCGTTGTCATTTGGTCCGAATTGTTTTGTGAACCGTGCATGTCGATTTCGTTTTTGCTGCTCCGCATGAAAGGCCATTATCTGATAATTCGCAATTTCCAAAGACGCAAGGGGTATATTGTATAGTGAATTGACCAATCGAAATACGGCGAAAGTCGATCGAAACAACAGGGATCGTGAACGCGGGAACCAACCGAACACCGATTGGTTCTCAGAATCGTTTTCCTGATCGATTTCGACCTGGTCCGGCGGTAGGTCGTTATGGATCAAGAGGTTACGGATGGTTCGTGTGCAAATATCCGGGACGTTTTCATCAGGATGGATTGTGACGAACAGTCCCGGAAGCGTCTGCATGTCGTTTCGGATTCGGGAGAGCAATTGGAGGTAGTTGACGGATTTGCCTTCGTAGAAAACGCAGCCGGGGTATTGGAGGTCGATGTGGCGCGACTCCGGCGGACAGGCGCGGATGAGGAGTGTGCAGGGAGTATTTTCTGGTGGGACTTTTCGGGTGTTGGGTCGAAGCCACAATTCATCGTTGCTGGAGGAATAGGACTCCGACAATGAGATCAGCGACGAGTAAAAATCGACAACGCTTACCACAGTTCCTTCGTATTCCGCCGCCAGCGTACCGTTGGCATCGACTACGGAACCGCAAAAAAGCCACGTCGGACGAGGAACCGGTCGATCGTTTCGGTCGTCCCAAAGCCAGTTGAAAATGTCGTCGGTTCTTGTTTTTCCGCTTTGTTCGTAACGAACCCGCAGAATCAGTTTCTGGCCGACGGGGGGGATCGTACGCTGTTTTTTGGAATCCCAGTTGGGCGGATGCCCCGATTCCAGTCCGATTAAACCCATTGCCTGAAAGACCTGGGTTGGACGGGCGTCGATGCACAGAATGCTTTCGTGCTCCCGGGTACGGGGACTACAAGCGAACAATTCGAGCATTCCCTGTCGAAGAACGACATGGGAATCCACTTCGACTTCTTTTTCCATCCAGTTGATTCGGATGCCCGGCGCAAAATCCTGAAGGTGAACGGTGCCGGGCGTCTGGGCCGATGCGGCAGGCGAGGACGCGTTTCCCATACAGATGAGTAAAGTTACAAGAAAGATCACAGTGTTCAATCCAGTTAGCGAAAGAAAACCCCGATCAGAATCTTTGATCGGGGTTTCGAGTTTACTCAGGAATGAAATCAGGATCAATGATTGGATCCGAGAGTCGGATATGCCTCTTCCTCCTGCTCCTGCTTGATGAGGATTTGGGGCTTGACCAGGATGAGAAGAATTTTTTCGTCCTTGACTATGGCACGTTTGGAATAGATTTGCTTGAGGACAGGGATTTTGGAAAGCACCGGGACGCCCGCTTCGCGTTCCTGCTCTGAAGTTACTTTTTGACCGCCAATAATCAATGTTCCATTGTCAGGAACTGTGACTGTGGTATGAATCTCCTGGGTGTTCGTAATGGGTTGCTGAACCGCACCGGAAGATCCGGCACCGGACACGGGGCCGGTAGCATACTGAAAGCTTTGTACCGCAATGAGACGGCTGATACCGGGTTCCAGGTTCATGGTGACATAACGACGATCAGGTGATGCGGTGGCCTGAACACTTAGAGAGCCGCCCACGGAAATATTGCTGATTTGGGGTTCCGCCCCGACAGCACCGGGGTTGACCACAGAGCGAATGCTTCGGACAT
>CAIVHJ010000128.1 GCA_903905665.1 uncultured Phycisphaerales bacterium | reverse complement strand
GTCATCTCCTGTTTTTCGATACCGAAGTAAACATGCGTTCCGTTTCCGCACGGTTCGTACAGAGGCAACTCCTCCACGACAAAATCGGCGGGTATCTGCTTGATGACTCCGCCGATGCCCTCAAAGTCGCTCGTGAGATACGGAAGAACATCCACCGGTTTCCCGCCTGCCAAATTGCACGCCCTCATTCCTTGTCGTAATTGATGATGGCGTGAAGATCGTACCCGCT
This sequence comes from uncultured Phycisphaerales bacterium, assembly GCA_903905665.1. Classification (GTDB taxonomy): domain Bacteria; phylum Planctomycetota; class Phycisphaerae; order UBA1845; family CAIVHJ01; genus CAIVHJ01. The sequence goes on along the minus strand of CAIVHJ010000128.1, from coordinate 2,371 downwards.
GAGTTTGGCGCGGCCGTTGAGAAATCCGAGTTCAATCAAAACCGCGATTCCTGCAACGATCCCCCCTCCGGCTTCCACCAACTCGCAACTTGCCTTCATCGTCCCGCCGGTCGCCAATAAATCGTCCACCAGCAAGACCTGCTGACCGGGACGAATCGCATCCACGTGAATCGCCAACTCATCAAAACCGTATTCCAATTCATAACGCGCCGACCGGGTTTTGTACGGGAGCTTCCCGGGTTTTCGGATCGGAACAAAACCGGCGGACAGGTTCCGCGCCACGGCGGTTCCGAAAATAAAACCCCGCGATTCGGCGCCGACGACGACGTCGATAGGTCGGGATCGGAACGGCTGCGTCAGCAGCTCGACCGCCAAACTCAGACCCGCCGGGTCCGCCAGCAGCGGCGTGATGTCCTTGAAAACGATGCCCGGTTTTGGAAAATCCGGTACGTCGCGGATTAACCGCTCCAGATTGACCAGCGGCTCCATCAATAGACGGGACATGAATTCACTCCTTCCCGAAACCAAACCCCCAATACCCCCGCGATTCAGGCATGATTGTAATGGGATTTCCGATACGTGGACAGAACCTTCTTTTCGGGGCAGAAAACCGACCTCTTTGGCGTTGCTTGGCTCACGACTTGGCCGAAACCATGCCGATATGCTATAATGCAGGACTTGCGTTGGTTTCCCGTTTCAACCGGTGGCTTCGCCCCGGATATGACTGGAAAGGATTGGAAGGTCGATGGTGAAGGTTAAAGCCAGAGGTAGCGAGTCCGTCGAACAAATGCTGCGCCGTTTCAAGAAAATGTGCGAAAAAGAAGGTCTGACCAAGGACATGAAGCGTAACAGCTACTACGAAAAACCTTCCGAACGTCGCCGCCGACGCCAACGCAAAATGTTCCGAAACGTCATGATCGGCCGAATGTGATCCCATCATCACGTGGATTTGTACTTCACACGCCGCCTGTCGGGGCGGCGTTTTTTTGTTATCATGGTGATCCATGAACGAACTCGACATCCCACAATTCACCATCGAAGCCGCCCGAATCGCCTCCGATGATAAATGCGAAAACGTCGTCATTCTCGATCTGCGCAACCGGTGCACCGTGGCAGACTATTTTCTCGTCGCCACCGGTACCAGCGACCGACAAATGTCCGCCGTCTGCGACCACATCGCGGAATACGCTCATCGCATCGGCCTCAGACCGTTCAAGATCGCCCGACTGGAAAGCCCTGTCTGGGTGTTGCTCGATTTCGTAACGGTAGTCGTCCATGTTTTCGATCGTGCCCATCGCGATTATTATGACCTCGAACTCCTCTGGGGCGACGCCCCTCGCCTCGAATGGACCCGCTCCGCCACCGCTTAACGCGATGATCCCAATCAGAGACGCGACCGTAAGGGAGCGGTTCTTCAGGTATTTTGTGCTATTCTGTTGAACGCTCTTGGGCGCCGTCCGAAACCTGGTTGCTCTTCCTCAGCGTGCTGTTCCGCATCCCATAAGTAAAATAAATGACCAACCCAATCAACAGCCAAACTCCCAGTCTCATCCAAGTTTCCCACGGAAGCGAAAACATGAGCAACAGGCACAGCAAGATGCCGGCAATCGGCACAAACGGTACGAGTGGAGCGCGAAACGGTCGTTCCGCGTTCGGGTGTGTCTTGCGCATGATCAACACGGCGGCGCAGACGATGATAAACGCCAGCAGTGTCCCGATGTTCACCAACTCCGCCAAAGTCCGTAGCGGCAGCAAGGCCGCCATCACCGCGACAAACGCGCCCGTCAGCATCGTGGATTTCCACGGCGTGCGAAAACGAGGATGAACCGCACCGAAAAAACCCGGCGGAAGCAACCGGTCGCGCGCCATCGCCAGCATCACGCGAGGTTGGCTCAGCATCAGGACCAACAGGACTGACGTGATGCCTGTGATGGCGCCCACCGCAATAATCCCCTGGGCCCAGGGGAGACCCACCTGCTGAAACGCCATGGAAACCGGGGCGTCCACGTCGATTTGATCGTACCGCACCATACCGGTCAACACCGCTGCGACGGCGCCGTAGAGCACTGTGCAGATCAACAGCGAAGCGATGATTCCGATCGGAACATCGCGGCGCGGATTTTTGGCTTCCTCGGCATGGGTCGAAACGGAATCAAAGCCGATATAGGCGAAGAAAATGATTGCCGCACCGGCCAGCATGCCAACTGGCTTGCCGCCCAGCTCCTGGCCCATGATGGTCTTTCCGAAAAAGCTTACTCCGGCATATCCATAAGGAGCAAAAGGTTGCCAGTTCGCCGGGTCCACATAAAACGCGCCGACGGCGATCACGAACAACACAATCACCACTTTGGTGATGACCATCGCGGCGTTG
>CAIVHJ010000127.1 GCA_903905665.1 uncultured Phycisphaerales bacterium | reverse complement strand
CATCGATCTGCACTGCGCTGTTATAGTACGCCGTTGCGCCATTAGTACAGAAGAAGCTGGTTGTAATCACGTCCCCAACTGCCACGGTTGATACGTCGAACGATAATAGGCCACCTCCTGCTCGGTCAGACCGAACAGGAAGAAATTGTCCGCCCCGACGGCATCGCGGATTTCGACATTGGCGCCGTCCAGCGTGCCGATGGTCAGCGCCCCGTTGAGCGCGAACTTCATGTTCCCGGTTCCACTCGCCTCCGTACCCGCCGTCGAAATCTGCTCGGACAGATCGGCGGCCGGAATGATCAACTCCGCCAATGACACCCGGTAATTCGGCAGAAACGCCACCCGAAGCCGATCGGCCACACGCGGATCCGTATTGATGGTCCGCCCGACGTCATTGATCAGTTTGATGATGAGTTTGGCGTGGTGATACGACGGGGCTGCCTTGGCGCCGAACAAAACGACACGAGGGGGAAGGTCGGCCCGTTCATCGCGAATGCGATGATAGCGGATAATGACCTGCAGGATGTTCATCAGTTGTCGCTTGTACTCATGAAGCCGCTTGACCTGCACGTCGAACATCGCGTCGATCGGCGTAGGGATCGCGAGTTTGCGACCGATCCATTCCGCCAGACGCTGTTTATTTTGGCGTTTGATCTGCTGAAACTCTTTCTGAAACTCCGGATCGTCGGCGAACGGTTCCAGTCGGCGCAGTTGGTCCAAATCGCGAATCCAACCATCTCCGATCCGCCGGGTGATCGCACCCGCCAACGCCGAATTGCACGCCAACAACCATCGCCTTGGGGTCACGCCGTTCGTGACGCCCGTGAACCGCTCCGGCCAGAATTCGGCGAAATCGGGAACGAGTCGGCTCCGAATCAAATCGCTGTGCAGTTTGGCCACGCCGTTGACCGTGTGGCTTCCGACTATCGCCAGATGCGCCATCCGCACCCCTTTGAACGGTGACTCCTGAATCAGCGACATGCGCTGAATCCGGCCCGAATCCCCCGAATATCTCCGCCGGACATCGTCCAAAAATCGCTGATTGATATCGTAGATGATTTCGAGATGCCTCGGCAAAACTCGCTCGAACAACGACACCGGCCAGATCTCCAGCGCTTCGGGCATCAGCGTGTGGTTGGTGTACCCGAAAACCGCCTGTGTGATCTCCCACGCCCGCTCCCATCGCAACGCCCGCTCATCCACCAAAATCCGCATCATCTCGGAAATCGCCACCGCCGGATGCGTATCATTAAGTTGAATCGCCGCCTTGTTCGGTAGTTCATCCACGGTATCGTGGTTCTTGTCATAGCGTCGGAAAATATCCGACAGCGTACAAGCCACAAAGAAATACTGCTGAATCAATCGCAACTCACGGTTCTTCTCCACGGCATCGCTCGGATACAACACCTTGGAAATCGTCTCGGTCAGCGCCTGCTCCTGAACCGCCTCCAGATACCCCCCCCGATTGAACGCATTGAGATCGAATGACTCGCTCGCCCGCGCCGACCACAACCGAAGCAAATTGACCGTTCCCGTCCCACAACTGGGAATTGGAATGTCATAAGGCAATCCCATGACCAGTCGGCAACCCGTCCACAACGAACGGGGCCGACCCGCCGCATCCGTCCGATGTTCCACACGCCCGAACAATCGAACCGGGCAGGCAAACTCCGGTCGAACAATCTCCCACGGTGAACCGAATCGCAACCAGTAATCCGGTCTCTCCACCTGCCAGCCGTTGACGATCTCTTGGTCGAAGATGCCGTATTCGTACCGGATACCATAACCCAGCGCCGGCATGTCGAGCGTCGCCAGCGAATCCAGATAACAGGCCGCCAGCCGACCTAACCCCCCGTTGCCCAAACCTGCATCGGGTTCGATGTCGCGCAGTTCATCCAAGTCCAGCCCCAATCGCTCCAACCGTTCCCGGCACGACTCGTACCAGCCCAGATTCACCAGACTGCATCGCAACATCTGTCCCAGCAGATACTCCAGCGACAAATAATAAACACGCTTCACGTCCCCGCGGGTGTGCGTCAGCTGCGTGATGATCTTGCGCTCGAACAGCACGTCCCGAACCGCCAGCGAGAGCGCCAGATACTGGTCCATTGATGTGGCATACGCCCAGTCTTTGGCGCGGGTATATTTCAGATGCCCAAGGAATCGCTCGATCAGCCAATCCACATCTGTTCGTTTCGAATGATCGCTGCCGGGCGTGATCTCCGTCGAAATACTCATACCGACGCTCCGAGTTGATGAAGTGATCTGTGAAACTTACATGTTACGTCAAAAACCACGATACGAAAAGACACACCACATCCGATAACCTGACACCCAACTCGTAAGTCGTTGGCCGCCTGTGATCAGCAATTTATACCCAGTCTCGCTGAATGACGAGACAATCACGGTTGTGGTCAATCAGGTTCAATGTTGATGATTCGTCGCGCAATATATTTCTGATCGAACATGTCACGAGTACGCACCACGATGACATGGCCTCCAACCGAAAGATCGGCCGGCAAAAACCCCGCCCACAAATGCGGCGACACATCCACTCGCGAAAGCCGATGACCGTTGGGTGGCCGGGCACTGACCTCCCATTCCTTGAGCAGCATGTAATAGGGATCGGCGCGGCCGGTCTGATGTTGCAGGGGAATCCACGAACCGGAATCATCGATTCGCATCTCCACTACTGATCGCGGTGAACCGGCAAACACATTGACCACCACTTCGGATGTCGCCGTCTCGCTTTGCTTGACGTGATCGGGCGCATAGATGGACATCTGATTGTCGGCCGGCCGCCGCGCCGCTTTGAACCGAATCGAATACTTCGACCCATCGAACGTGACGATCGAATAACCGTTGGGGCAGCCGTCCCGCATCATCGTATGCGGAATACCGAATTCATCCAGCGCCCCTGCCCACCACGATCCGCAGGCGGTGACGCTCACCCAGTGGTGGTGTGGCTCCGGCTGTTTACAACCGTGCTCCTCCCCCATGAAAATGTTCTCCTGATAATGCCAGTGCGCCGACATCGAAAACGTGTGGGGGCGGTCCTGCAACAAATCGAACAATTGGGCCCGGTCTTTCGCTTCGACCAGCGGAATATGCATCATCAGGACCACCAAGGCCTCTTTCGGCACCTGCTTGAGATCGTTTTCAATGAACGTCAGATGCCGACCGATCTCGGAATGATAAGTTCGCTTGTTCTTCTGACCTTCATAAAACACATCGTCCAGCACGATGAAATGCACCGGTCCCCAGTTGAAACTGTACGTCGGCGGGCCGAAAACTTGCTTCCAGGTCTCGTTTGCCAGATCATCGATGTCCACTTCGTAATTCTCATCGTGGTTACCCGGCACGTTGAACCATGGAATTCCGACGGTGCTCACGGCATTGATATACGGCTGAAAGAGATTCAGTTTCTCGTTCATCACGTCCCCCAGCGACACCCCGAACGCCGCGTCGGTCCCGATCAATTCTTCGAGAATATCGTGGCTGAGAAAATCAATGTCACCGGCATTGTTGGGCTGGGGATCGCCGAGAACCGCGACTTCGAACCGATCCGGTTCTGGATGCGATGTCAGCGGAAAATTGATAGATTCGGGCAGCGAACCCGTTGGAGCAACACCGGCGTACTTCAAGTCGGTGGGTGATCCCGACGGACGATAGACATAATAAAATCGGGACAGGTTCGTCTTGTCGATTGTGGGCAGAAAATTGCGCGGCTTGACCACAAAAATCACGTCGCCATCGACCACCGACAACTGATAATGTCCCTGACCATCGGTGAGAACCACGTCTCTGCCGTTGGACACCCCCACCCCCGCGATACCCGTCTCGCCGGGATCGAGCGTGTCGTTGTGATTCTTGTCCTCAAACACCGTTCCCCGCGCCGACTCCTGCGCCATCCCACTCGAAACCACCGCCAAAAACATCGCTCCCGACACCAGCAAAACCTTCTGAATCTTCGTACTAAAGTTAATCATGACACGTAGTCTCCTGATCTATCCAAACAGCCTTGGTTATTCCGACAGTCCATCCAGTCATCTTACAGAGGAGGGTGTTGCAGGATAGACAACTGAGCGAGATATTCCGGACACACCCCTTTGATCCAGGCGAACTCCGAATCGATCTTTCCGGGTCTCACGACAGGAACCGCAACGGCCAGAAGGATGAGGCTGAGCAGCAAGACGCCGACACCCGCCAATCCCCAAATGCCCGATTCCTCACCGATGGCCAATGCGAAGATACCCAACGAACTCAAAAAAACAAACCAGGTCACGCCAATCCACATCCAACGCCGCTTGCAATGCCGAGGACACAGAGGAACGTGGATGACGGCGGACTTCGTCACAAGCATGGCGACGATGATGTAGATAAGAAGGTTTAAGAGGATCAGCAAGTACCACGCCGGGTGGTGATAATGAAATTTCCGTTTCAAACGATATTGCTCGACCGGTACATTGCACTTGATGCAACGACCTGGTAGTTCGGCTTTTTTCGACATGACCAGAACCGCACCGGACCGCCATACCCCCCAGTACTTGTCATAATCCGAACCACATTCAGGACATCGACCACGATCCGGCAGACCCCGAAGCCAGTAGCCGCATACGGAGCAGTGGGTCAGGGTCTGGTTGATTTCATCTCCATCAAGCGGTTCTCTTTTTTGGGCCCGATCGCGAAACAACCGAATCAGCACCAGTACAACCACCAGAACGCCCAAAGCGATGAGAAAAATGAGTGTAAATGAGATACGCATCATAGGCACATCACCACTGGGAACCTGTCTCACTCCTGTATCAAACAGGCCGGCTCTCGAAGTAAACTATCCACTCTCACATCCGCCAAACGACAAAGTCAATAGAAGCCGCGCGCTACTGCACTTTCGCTGTGTGCCACTGCTCTTGAGCAGTGGTCTTGGCTCGGGTGAATTATCCAGATAGGCTCTCGAAATCTGTTTGGTCAGGATAGTAACCGAAGCACGAACTGAAATCCAAACCCGATTTGCGATGAAAAACGCCTCTGCACGACATTCATAAGATGTGGTCACGGCATAGGATATGAACGAAATAATGGCAGCATTTATGCTCAAATGAGAACTGCTGCAGACGCAACCTCTTGAATTTCAATGAAATAAGTTCCGATAACTAACATTTTACCTATTTTACCTAGATTTACATTCTGAATTCTGGTATAGAATCGCATCATGTCAAGCAGATTAGCGCTGCACAATCAACGAATCGTCGGATGCCGGCTTTGTGATCGGCTCGTCCGGTATCAGGAAAAAGTGTCCCAAATCAAACGCGCCGCATACAAGAACCAAACCTATTGGGGCCGACCGGTGCCGGGTTTCGGCCGTTGCGATGCAAGAATCATGATCGTGGGTCTGGCTCCGGGTGCCCACGGCGCCAACAGAACTGGCCGGATTTTCACGGGTGACGCCTCAGGAGATTTCCTCTTCGCCGCCCTTCATCGCGCCGGATTAGCGTCTCAGCCGCAATCCATCAACCGCGACGACGGCATGAAACTGAATGATTGCTATATTACCTCCGCCGTGCGATGCGCCCCTCCGCACAACCGCCCCACAGATCACGAATGCACCACCTGCCGCAGATATCTCGTAGAAGACATCAGGTTATTAAGCAAGTGCCGCGTCTATCTGTGTTTGGGCCGAATCGCTTATGATGCGATTCAAGCCGCCTTGCGGGTCCGGCTGGGCCGATTCTCCCACGGAGCACAGTTCCAGCACCAGGACCGAACCATCCTGTGCTCATATCACGTCAGCCGACGCAACACCCAGACCGGGCTTCTGACGACGGAGATGTTCGATCGGATCCTCGTCTGTGCGAAGCGCTTGGCAAACCTAGACGAATCGCCCTGTTTCTCACCGAATAACGAACCTCTTATCCTCCCAATCGCGCTTCAAAAAAGACCTCCGTCAGACAAAATCCGAACAGGTCCCGATGATCGTTAGAATTTTCTGAGGGATCGTGTCCTGATTTAGTCGGAATTGGAGAAGGTTGCCGTTTGGGTCTATTCTCATTGATACGTGAACTGTGAAAATGGTTCACTAATCAGGAAGCCGAGAGCTCCAGTCCGCACGTTACCTAAATTCAACAGGAACCATTACTTTTCCCATTCAAAGACCCACAGAACAAAACCCGGATCCACAGATAGAGGATGGACTCATAACTTGAACCATGGAGATTTCGCTGATGAGCGCAACTTTCTGAGGTGCACGGAGAAATTGTCTCAACTCATGCACTGGATTATCTAATCCAGTTAATCGGGGCAATCCGCGAATTAATTAAAAAGATAAAGATGGGAGAAATTGACGACTTCGACATCTCTGAATTTCTATTAATGTAAGCTCGACTTTTGCCCTT
>CAIVHJ010000126.1 GCA_903905665.1 uncultured Phycisphaerales bacterium | reverse complement strand
GGGGCCTGACAGGAATCGGTGCGCACCGAGAACGAGAAAATGAGCAAAACCAGTGGTGATTCAGAGAGGCGGCTGCCCGGTGAGGCGATTCTTGTATTTGAAAAAACCCTATCGTCATGAATGACTGAACTTGTAGTGGTTATTCAGAGGACTCTATAGATCAAGTCCGATTGACTGCCGCCATGGACTTGAAGATGTGCCGTAAGCGTTCACCTTCATTTGATAAACTTTGTCGTGAACTCGAAGCCTGCCTGGAGAAGTGAGTCGCCTTGTTCTGTTTGAGCAGGCAACTCGACTCGTACATAACAATTAAATTCGGAGATTAATTTTTCTTGCAGCGAAATGTAACCGCCCGCGGAACGTTATCCGTGGGCGTTTTTCATGGACTGATCAGGTGCCCACGAAGGAGATCGAGCACCGACTGTGCGGTTTGCTCGCGAATGTGTCGTCGGCTGAGGGACGGGTCCAGTTGCAGTTTCGTCACGCGGCATCCGGAATCGTCCGCCAGACCCACATAAACCAATCCGACGGGTTTTTCCGGTGTTCCGCCGTCGGGACCGGCGATCCCGGTCGTGGCGACGGCCAGATCGGCCCCGCTGCGACTCCGACAACCGCTCGCCATGGCTTGGCACACTTCATCGCTAACGGCGCCGTGTTGTTCGATCAGAAGTTCCGGAACGCCCAGCAATCGCACCTTTGCCCAGTTGGAATAGGCGATGATTCCTTCAAGAAAGTAATTACTGCTGCCGGGCACATCGGTCAGAAGTTTGCAGATCAGACCTCCGGTACACGACTCCGCCACCGAAATGGTCTTGCCGCGTCTCCGAAGCAAATCCGATACTTCGCGCAAAAATTCCGGGATTTCCGAGGATGCGGACATGAGATTACCTCCGCCTGTAAGATTCGCCCCTGATATTCTATAATGCCGGAATGATTGATTCACGTTTTCGATTGCCGGCATGGCTGGGTTCCGGCGTATTCCTGATTTTCGCGGGGGGGTGCTTCCCTCTGGCGCGTTTGGACGTAACCCAGCCGCACTTGCCGGATCCCCAGTCGCATATTACGTTGGAAGGCAACTGGGCGTATTTTGCGCCGTCCGATCACGACATGTTGCGTGTGTTGCTGGCGTTTCCGTTGCCTCAATCTCGCCACGGTGACCGGCATTATTATATTTACGTGCGATGTCCCGCTCATGCCGGCTCATTTGCGTACGGGGGTGAATCTGATGATTCCCTCTCCGGTTTGTTTCTTCAGTCGCATGGACGATATGCCGGGATGACGCTCATTCGCGGCGGCACGCTGAATCTCGGTGATCCCTCCGGGTCTTGCGGCGGCCAATTCGCTTTGACTTGCGAGGATGGCACCGAACTGAAAGGGACGTTCACGGCGCAGCGGCGCGAATGGGACGTGATGCAGTTTGAAGAACAGTATCGGCATTACGTTCGGGTTTTGGATTCTCCCTGATCGAACGTAAAGGCGGCTTTGACCACGGCGTGTTTTCGGCGGGCGGTCATCTTTGCAAGGGCGTTTCGATATTCACCGATCCGAAACGTGTGCGTGAGCATACCGGCGGGATTGATCTTTCCTTTCTGAATCAGGGTCCACAGCAATTCATAGGTATGCATCCGGGCGCCGTCGTAATTTTCGATTTGTCGGCCATAACCCCCCAGCACGGTCAGTTCCTTTGACCAGACCGCAGTGGTATCCAGCGCCAAACCAATGGAACTGGTTCCCAATAGCACGGTGGTTCCCCGCGCGCGGGTGAGTTTGAAACTGTCGGACAGACTCGCTGCCGTTCCCACGCAGTCATAAACCACGTCAAAACCACCGAAAAAACCGTAATTACCGAATCGCCCGTCGATCCTCTGCCCCCCAATTTTCCGGGACAAAAGATCAAACCTCTCCCGCCGACCACAATCGCGATCGAATCGGATCACGTCGCTAGCGCCCAACCGCCTCATCCAATCTGCCTGCCACGGATGCCGAACAACAACGGTCAGATGAGCGGAGCAATCCAAAGCCCGCAAACACCCAACAACACCCATCGCAATAATTCCCGCTCCCACCACCAACACGTGATCCTGTGGTTTCGGAACATATCGCAGTACCCCGTGCAATGCACAGGCTAGCGGATCCGTCAATATCGCACATTCGTCGGAGATTTCCTTTGGAACACGGTGAAGTTGCGACGCATGCGCCGCAAAATGAGAACCCCAACTCCCACCAGTGAACTTGTTCAAACCGATCATCGAACCGCGAGGAAAAGGACCAGCGGTGAAATTTTCGCACAACGAAAAATGACCTGCGCGGCACGACGGACACGGCGGATCAATTCCTCGAACCTCGCATGACAGCGACGGTTCAACGCAAACGCGATCCC
>CAIVHJ010000125.1 GCA_903905665.1 uncultured Phycisphaerales bacterium | reverse complement strand
TAGAAGTCATCACATAAACGTGTGGCACCGGCATCCTGCCGGTGAAAACCTTTGGCTGGTCTATTCACGAAAAAGATTCTGGATGTGAGGAACAACAGAACGACCCACGCTTATCTCCCCTGAACGACGAGTAAATTCCTCCCCGCCTCGTCATTCTCGAAAAACAACACCCGATCCATCCGAACCTCGACCGACACGTCCTGTCCCTCTCGCAGATCGGATCGCGATTCTGTTCGACAGACCAGTCGCTTCTGATTGCCAAGCATCACATGCACATCCATCCGATCCCCCAGCGGTTCGATCACTTCAATCTTGGCTGGCACCTTCCCCTCACTGGCGCGACCATCACGACTCAGCGACAACGCATCCGGCCGCACCCCCATCACTACATCGCGATTCATGCGGCTCGTCAGGGTTGATCGTTGTGATTCCGAAATTGCAAACCGATGCATCCCATCCTCAAAAAACGACTGTGCGTCCTCGCATACCACCCGCCCCTCGATAAAATTCATCGGCGGCGTCCCGAAAAAACCCGCCACAAACCGGTTCACCGGCTGATGATAAACCTCATGCGGCGTCCCGATCTGCTGAATATCCCCGTCTTTCATGACCACCACGCGGTCCCCCAGCGTCATCGCCTCTTCCTGATCGTGCGTCACATAAACTGTCGTCGTCTGAATCTTCCGATGCAAACGCTTCAACTCCGCCCGCATCTCGATCCGCAACTTCGCGTCCAGATTCGACAGCGGCTCGTCGAACAAAAACACCTGCGGCTTCCGCACGATCGCTCGCCCCAGCGCCACCCGCTGCAGCTGCCCCCCCGACAGCGCGTTCGGCCGCCGTCCCAGCAAATTCTCGATCCCCAGCATCCCCGCCGTCTCTCGAACCCGCCGGTCAATCTCTCTCCTTTCCTCACGCCCACCGCACACGATATCCACAAGCACAGTTTCATGATTGGTTCCTTTCAAAAAGATAGGTCGTTACTGAAATGAAGATTTGATCCTGACGGATGATACCCCAGAACCCTCATGATGACTATTTGTTCCGATATACGATGCGGCCGCGTTTCAGATCGTAGGGTGAGAGTTCGACCAGCACCGTGTCCCCGGGAAGGATTCGCACGAAATTCTGTCTCATCTTCCCGGAGATGGTGGCCAGAACCTCGTGCTTGGCTTCGCCCAACTGGCATTCCACAAGAAACATTGTGTTGGGCAATGCCTTCAGTACTCGGGCTTCCAGTTGTATCACATCCGACTTGGCCATTGGATTTCGCTCAGATTAACTCACTGCAGACTATGAATAATCCCGCTTACTATATAGAGATCGCGGCAGAATGAAAGCCCCAGCCGTTTTACCCGTCTCCTGTAAATAAGCAAAACGACGTGATGCCAACCCAAACCGGATTTACCCAACTGCCCCGGCGGAGTTGACGACCACGCCATTTCGCACACTCGTCATAGCCGATTGAGTGTCTCTTCGCTCCCCTCCCAAGCTCAGTCAATTATCCCACGATGTACTACCATCGCGGAAAGTACGACACGATTACAGAATAGCGGTTCCCTCTTCCTCACCGCAAGTGCTTGTACTCTAATCTGTTACTAATAATTCATGCGCCTGCTATCATGATTGAACAGAATCACCTGTTCTACAATAGGGGTCTCTGAAATCTGTAACAAGTTATTTTGCAGCATGTTGCGCAAATTCCGAAATCATGGCCCAGCATGATGAACTCATCTATGGGTGAGCCAGACAGCGGCTTATCCAATTCTGAAGGCAGCAGGACACTGAAAAAGTAGTCCTCCAGCATCTAGGCGTGATGCGTATGTGTTCGGCAACCGTCGATCACATTCCTCCGCTGGGGGGTCTGGGTGCAGGTTTGGAGGGTGGTTTGGGTGTTGTGGATTCCGTGGGGGATTTATCGTCTTCCTTCTTAGTTGCCGAACCTTTCTTGCTGAACGTGATCGTCACCTTCGAATCGAGCTTGTCCTCATTACCGATTTCGACCTTGAGTACGATTTCATCATCGGATTTGAATGTATAGGTATGGCGAACAAGACTGATTTCCTTGGTGTCGGGATCGAGGGTACGATTTGTAAAGATCAGGGTATTGGCGTTCTTATCATATTTGCCGTTAAATTCCAGTGCGTTACCCCAATTATCAAACCACCAGTATCGAAATTTTTGGGACACGGAATCATAGGTCATGACGATGTGAGCTTCCACTTCGTAGTCGAGGTCTTTGCATTTGGTGAGGTAATCACCGATAAGAAAGGTGTCCTTAATTTTTTTCTTGAACAAAGCGTTGCCGGTTCCCACGGAGTTGGATTTTACATTCGGTCGAGGTGGATAGTTCTCTTCGACTTTCCAGTTGCCGTCGAGTTTGAAGAGTACGGCGTATTCGGCGATTGAATCGGAGGTTTCCTTTCCGGTTTTGTCCGAGGCATCTTTTCCAAGGGCTGTGGTGGTGGAATCGGCGCGCGGGTGATCCTGAATCTTATGAGCGCCGAAAAGGCCCGCTGAGACTCCGAACACGATACACGCGACCACCGATGTGGTTTTCAGGTCCATGAATGATCCTCCGAATCGGGGATTTCGCAACCCGATCTATTGGGGTATTATAGAGTCCTCTGAACAACCACTACAAGTTCAGTCATTCATGACGATAGGGTTTTTTCAAATACAAGAATCGCCTCACCGGGCAGCCGCCTCTCTGAATCACCACTGGTTTTGCTCATTTTCTCGTTCTCGGTGCGCACCGATTCCTGTCAGGCCCC
>CAIVHJ010000124.1 GCA_903905665.1 uncultured Phycisphaerales bacterium | reverse complement strand
TCAATGACGAGAAATCTTGCTCCCTGGGAGGGAGGGGGGTTAATTGCACGCTCCTGACGATTACACACTCCATGCCGATTACACGCTTTCTGACGGGCGCGTGGGTATAAAAAACCCCCCTGCTCGCGCTGGGGAATGAAAGACAACCCTCTGCTCGCGCAGGGGGCTCTGATGGTTCATCATTCATCGTTCCGCGTTCATCGTTGTCTCACATCGCTTCTTTACCGTCGCGTCTCTGGAAAGACAGGAAGAGACGTCACGGGTTCTTCAGGACAGTTTGCAGAGCGAGGACGGAATAGGCGGAAACGAGTGCGGGGTTGCTTTCGTACCAGCGGTCGGCGGTGTTGATCCAGCTGCCGTCCTTATTTTGGAGGGAGACGAGTTTTCGAACCAAATCCTCGCGCCAGTTGTGAACTTTGCCCTGAGCATCGGTGATGGTGGGTTCGCCCCAGGCGGCGAGCGCCTGAGCAAAGACCTGATAAAAATAATACAGCCCCTGAAGCGACTGTTCGCCGGGCATGTTGGGATTGGTGTCGAGGGTGTAGTGTTCCTGAATCCATTTGAAGGCAGCCTGAACCCGCGGGTCGTTGCGATCGAGTTTGGCGTAAATATAACTTTTGAAACCGGCGTACGTCATGCTGCCGTAGGATCGCAAGTGCGGAGTTTTGCCCTCTTCGGTGACGGTGCCGGATCTTCAGGTGAGAATGGCTCCGGCAGTGCCTCTTCGTATTCAGTCTGCTGAACAATAACTTGATTGGACGGCGAGGCTATGAGAAAGACTTCGGACGGGTCATTCAGGTTGATGGCGGCTTGCCGTATGACGATGCCTTTTGGAGTGAGGAGCCGCTGGTTGTGACACTTCCAGAGCAGGTATTTCATCTTGGCTCTGGCTTCGCCTTCCGCGACAGGACCGAGATAGACTTCTTTTCCAGTCTTGGGATCGGTGATATAGTATCGCTGAGTCGCCTTGTGAATTCTGAGTCCTGTTTTCCGAGGTCGTGCCATGACGGAGACTTCCGGTCCAACTGTGATTTCCTGATATAAATATTATCACAGGCAATTGGTTTTCCGTCAAAATCGACTTTTGTTTTCCGTCAAAGACTTTGAACGATTTCCGAAGTCTGTGCTACACAATAATATGGAGAGGTGTCCGAGTGGCTGAAGGAGCCGCATTCGAAATGCGGTCGGCGGGTAACCGTCGCGGGGGTTCGAATCCCTCCCTCTCCGTAATGTTGCATTAAATTGCTTGTGCATTCTGGTCCAAAGAGTTACGTGTTTTGTCACGTAGAGGCCCGCCCTCTTTGCCAAATAGTGAATGCGGATGCCAAGTACATAAAAGAAGGCGAGTTACAATCAATTCTCGATTCTTGACTGCCCGTTTGCCCTCGAATTGCCCTCAAAATTAAAGGGGGAGTGAGTACGAATCGATAGGTTGTGTAAAATCAGGGATCCTCTTCTCCACAATCTGATTCATATGGCCGTCTTCAACTCTTTTTTTCTCCTGTTATGTTCGTCTATGATCACAAACCTCACGATTGATCGTCGAACTCGCTTGAAACCCTGCGGCGCAGCGGACAGCAGGAAATCTGCGACATTGTAGGATTCCGCTTGTTTGTCGAAAACACCGGCAAGCCCTAATGCCTCCATGACGTTACAAAACCTGATGTGATCTGGGGCCGTTCATCGTCGATTGCACTTATCCTGGCTGCGCCATTGTCAGACGTGAAACCGGGCACCCGTTTTCAGGTATAAAAAATGGGAACTTTCTGTCTGGATACGCGTCTATTCTAAGGTATAGTCTTGGGCAAAAGATCCAATGGCCCCGGTGGGAGCGAAGCGATGCAGCAGCAGCGATTGCTGAATCATGAATACACAGGTTGAGGTTGCACGCGGGCCTTAGTTGCCCGCTTGATCCATAAAATGTGTTCTGGGTTACTCATACTCCAACGCCCAAAGGGACGTCATCATGAATGTCATTAATCATGCGGTATCGCACAGTCTGAGATTTGTTTTTGCGTTCCTGTTTTCCTGCTGCTGCGTCTGGGCTGCGGATCCTCCAAATGCCAAGCCGGAAAATCAAAGGGACGAGATCACCGAACAGACCATTTACATTCCATACACCAAGCTTCGAGAAACATTTGAACAAAAAGGCCGCGGAGTGTTCTTGCCATACGAAGAGTTTCAGAAACTCTGGCAGGCCGCCCGTGAAACGACCCGCCCCACGCCACCGGAAGGCCCACCTGTCAGGACCATCATCAGTGAAGTAGATAACCAAGCCACCGTTTCCGAGGACGTAGTGCAAGTCCATGCGGTGGTAAGCATTGAGCTATTGGCTGAAGGTTGGTTGGAAATTCCGCTCCACCTGAGCGACGCCGCAATCACCCATGCCACTGTCAACGAGAAGCCCGCCCGACTCCTCTTTGACGCCGACAGCGGATACAAGTTGCTGGTCGAAAAGAAGGGGAAGCAAGCAGAAACGCTCAAACTGTATTTGGATTTCGCAAAAGCTTACACCAAGGAACCAGGACAAAACCACATCTCCTTTGAGGCGCCCCAAGCCCCTGTAAGCCGTTGGCAGTTCACCATCGCCGAACCTGGGGTGAAGGTTGACATTCAACCCCTCTTGGCTGCTACGGAAGTTCCGATTGGTACAGTGGGTCCGGACTCCAAAGATAAAACCGAGGTGCTAGCCTTTGTGGGGGCGGCTCCTCAAGTGAAAATCGGCTGGACACTCCGAGCGGAAGGCGCCACAGGTTTGCAGGCGCTGGTCAAAGTGCATAGCCAGCAAATGGTGTGGATCGATGATGGCGTAGTTCGCACTCGAGCCCAGTTGAACTACCAGATCAGCCGAGCCAGTCTGGATCATCTGTTTATTCAAGTACCCGCTGATCACAAAATCGTCAATGTCTTCGAAAACAACGTACGACAATGGACTGTGGCCGACACCGAAACGGGCCAAAGGATCGAGATTCAGCTCTTCGATCCTGCTCGACAATCGCAAAGTATTACTGTGGAGACGGAGAAGTACACGACGGACGAGGAGATGCACGATCTGACCATTCCTGACATCCAGGCGCTGGAAGTGAGTCAGCAACAGGGAAATTTGGTTGTACAAGTATCTTCCGAATTGCGCGCCGAGGTGAGCAAACGAACCCATCTGATGCAAATCGATATAACAGATCTGCCGCCTACGCTTATTGACACCCCTTGGACATTCGCCTACCGATATTCAACCACTCCGGTTGAATTAGGTTTAAGAGTGGAGAAGGTACAACCCCATTTGGCCGCAGAATCTTTTTTGACTGCGGTGCTCAAGCCCGATCAACTGGTCTTGAACTTGTTGGTCCGATACGACATTGACAAAGCAGGTGTTTTTCGGCTGGAGTATGAAATTCCCGCAGATTTTCAGTGTAGTGTGTCCGGACGAGACTGGGAAAAAGTTCAAGCCGCCCAGATTGATTCGTATCACATCGAGGACGGTTCACCGCGGCGGCTGATCGTGGATTTATCTCGCAAAGCGTTCGGATCTGTCGGGCTGCAAATTACCTTGTTTAAGTGGCTGGATGATCCCAACCTGAAAGCTCCCACAGGACAAGCCTCCACTTTGGTTCTGATGCTGCCTCGAGTGGCACTCAGAAGTGTTTCCCGCGTGCAAGGACGAATAGTGGTCTACGCTCCCGAGAGCCTGAACATTAATGCCGGGTCTCCGCGGGGATTGCGCAGCATCTCTTTCCAAGAAGCCCTCGAAGGATTAGAGGAACAGTCACGTCAGACACCATCCGGGACGCGGCCGGTGCTGGCTTATGCATTCGGCTACGATCCAGCACAGTTGGATTTCATTGTGGAGCGGGGGTCAATGCCGTGTTCAGTTGGAATTTGAGTGGCTCCTGTTTAAGCGACACGTTTTTGTTTTCCTTGAAGGGCGGTTTTCAACGCCGTTTTCAATTCTGCCAAGTAACGATAACCATCGACCTTTTGCAATCGCGGCTCAATATCCAGCAAAGCGGCGG
>CAIVHJ010000123.1 GCA_903905665.1 uncultured Phycisphaerales bacterium | reverse complement strand
CGGCGGCGCCGAGGTGGCGGAATCGTATCCCCATGGCAAACGCCAGTCCCAGCAGAGTACCGACGACCAGAATCGACGCGATGAGATTAATCGTACCGCCCAGACTGTTGGCGATTTTGGCGGGGTTGCGTTCGCGGATGACGGGAAACCGCGCCCCCAATCCCACCGCCAGTCCGCACAGGGCGACGCACACGCTGCTCACCACGATCAGATTGATCGCCACCAGCTCCGCCGACATTTGACCCCCGCGCGAAGCGACGAGCATTACCAATAGGCCCGCCAATACCGTCAACGTCAGCGAGAACACGAACTTCGTCACCAGCACCCGATCGCGCGGCATCGGCAGCAGACCGATCAGCCACAACTGCTGAATCTCCAGCGATATCAGCGGATACACAAACCGCGATGTGAACGTCGCCAATATCAAACTCACCGCCGCCAAATTCAGAAACGAAACCAGCAACTGCATGTCAAGAACATCCAGGCGAAGCGGAATCCGCGGAATGTTGATCACATAGAGCACCAGCAGACTCAACAAAATCAGCAATTGCGACCACTGGATCGGATCGCGCAAGAACATCCGAACGTCCTTGAGGACGAGTTGGCGAAGACCGGCGGGAAGATACCAGAACAGCAGGCTGGTCAAACCACGACTGAATCCACCACGCACGATGGCGGCACGTCCTGAACTTTGCACACGACTGTAGGCGGGCAACAATTTCGCCCCGACGATCCGAACCGTCAGCCAACTCAAGAAGAGAGCGTTCGAGAACGTAACCCATAGATAGAATAACGCATTGGCCCAGTCTCCGTTGCGGGTCGCGTTGAGACCCTGGCTGACCCATCGGCTGGGCCAAAACGCACTCTGCACCAGCGCCGCTCGTTCAAAGAAAACGTGCAACCACTGACCGGTTTCAGCCTGTTGCGTGTTCACAAGATTCCAGATCCACACCATCCCCAGCAGGACCAGTACCGCCAAACCAAACAACACAGTGCGTCGGCCGGCGTGAGATAAGCCATACCCAACCGCCCACGCCCCCAGCAAGCCGATCGAACCGGGAATCGGAATGAAACAAATGAAAAACACGAGAAACAGCGGATAGTAATACGCCGGCAATCGTCCGCCGCCGTGGGCCAAAGCGAACATCAGAGGTAGGCCAATCAGAATGAGCGACCAAGAGGAATAGAACAGACTTTCAAGATATTTGAGCAGAACGATGTTCGCGGGCAGAACGGGACGACACAGCAGAAACGCCGGTTCATCGGGACCGAACAAACCCCCGAATGAAATAATCCCGTTGGACAGCGCCAGCAAAACCATCAGCGCCACAAAAAAGAAGTCGAGCATCAGGGGAACCGCGACGATGCCTTCGAAGGTTTCAGCGCGGATCACTCGAAAAACCATCACGAACAGAATGTAAAGGCCGTACCAAACCAGCAGCAGCGCCGCCGCACCCGTCAGGACTTTGATCGGGGTTTCGGCAAAACTCTGACGCACGCGATTGCGAATCGCGCACACCCTGATCCTCAGCAGCAGCGATATCCCGCTCACACCCATACCGCCCCCTGCGCCGCCTTGCTCTACAACCGATCGACGACAAACGCATCGCTAAGCCGGGAACCCGTTCCGTAGTAATGACGAATCTCCGGGCAGAAGATGATCGGTTTGATTTTGCCAATGTCCGGAAGACCATTCGCGTTGAGCACCGACTCCTCGGCTTTCACGTCGAGGATTTCGCCGATGAACTGCGTGTGCAAACCAATCTCGGTGGCCTTGAGCAACCGGCATTCCAGCACCATCGGAAACTCCCCGACGTACGGGGCATCGACGAGTTGACTCCTGACGGCCGTGAGTTTGCTCGCGGCGAATTTATCCACGTCTTTGCCGGAGACCACACCGAAGTAATCCGCCTCTTTCAGATATTTTTCGGACGGGACGCAAACGGTGAATGCTTTTCGGGCGTGGATGTTGTGAAACGTCGCCGTCGCCGCGCGCAACGAAATCCCCACGCACGGCGGTTTGGAGCAACAGATTCCGCCCCACGCCACGGTCGCCACATTGGCTTTGCCCTGCGCATCGTACGTCCCCACCACCCACACCGGCGTCGGATAAATCAACGTCTTGCCACCGAATGATTTTTTCATGATTTGATCCTCTATCGCAAACTCAATTTATGGAGCATACGACATTTGTAATTTCTTGATCTCGATTGATTCGATATTCAATCAAACCAGCTCGCAGAGATAGAAACAAGTACATCATCAACACACCCGTTAAAACACTGCCGATATTGCCGTCAATCACTTCATAAACAGATACTGCTGCAGATGCCAGGGCAAATGCGACACAACCGATGGTAATGACTATGTTGAACCTCCGTTGTTGACTTGGCCATATCCATAATCTGGACGGGAAATGAGCCTTTGGCAACAACAGTAACCCAAACAATGTCCCGACGATTCCAATCAAGACGCAAACGAAAAAATCACCAAAGACACCGATCATGAAACTGTCGGCCCACCAGGGATATTCGTGACGATCACTTCGGTGAATATAGTAATAGAATGAAAATGGAATTTGTTGCGCAAGACCTGCAAAAAACAGCAGAATAAATATTTGCTTGGTCTGAGGTGTTCGGGCATCACGCAAGGGAAATCCAGAGAGGACGTGAACCACGAAGAATCCCACCGTGAAAGCAATTATTCCAACCCCAGCATCATGCAAATGCTTTCGCGGTGTTTCCCATCTCTCTCGCTGGTCATGCCACTCCTTGAACCGAACATCCCTTGGTTTGTCTGCAAGACGTGTGGATAGTGCATCCAACTCGCTATCAGGAACTGTATACCAGGGATATTCATAGCTCCAGGAGTAGAACATTATCCCTGCAAAAAGGCAGAGTAATAATGAAATTCTAAAGAGTGTTCTGATCATCCCTGCTCCTCATTTTAGAACGACTGCGGATGATCGTGTTAACTCTCTTCTCCATAAAAAGATAACCCCGCCCGAGGCCCGAAGGCGTGTCAAGCGGGGAGAAAATCACCGCTATTACCATCGTCATAATTATTGCTTGGATTTCGAGGTAAGTCAACTCTTTTTTGTTTTCTTCGATCGTCACACAGACGTTTGTTCTTCGCCGTCAAAGACATCAGATAGGAGAGAATCATGGCCACGCGGCAATGACCCACGACAAGATTCAGAGTTCCGTAAGATATCTGACCCTGGAATGGGGAGAAAACGTTTCACGTGGTCGCACTGAGGAGGCGTTGCTCGTGGTCGAGGAGGAATTTTTTGCGCCACAGACCTCCGCCGTAACCGCCAAGTTGACCGTTCTGGTTGACCACGCGGTGGCAAGGGATCAGGATGGCGATGCGGTTTTGGCCGTTGGTGGTTCCGACGGCGCGCTGGGCCCCCGGCTGGCCGACTCGCTTGGCCAACTCCGCATAAGAAATGGTTTGTCCGTAGGGAATCTTCAATAATTGCTGCCAGACTTTTTGTTGAAACGGCGTACCCGGATAGGTCAGTGCGACCTGGAATTGTCGGAGTCGGCCGGCAAAATAATCCGCCAACTCATCTCGCAATTGTTTCAACAAATCATTTTTTCCGGGAATCACCGGTAATTTGAAATG
The DNA here is from genome assembly GCA_903905665.1 of uncultured Phycisphaerales bacterium. Classification (GTDB taxonomy): domain Bacteria; phylum Planctomycetota; class Phycisphaerae; order UBA1845; family CAIVHJ01; genus CAIVHJ01. Next base: position 1,123 of record CAIVHJ010000123.1, on the reverse strand, counting down.
ACCCGACAATCCTCGCAGTTGCGATTCCAGCGCGCGGCGGTCGGCAAATTCGAGAAAGCAGACTGCTCTTGACGTGGCGCAAGTAATGAGCGGGCCGACGGGGCTTTCGAGCATTTGGGCGACGATGCAATCGGCGTTGCGGCTTTTGCCCGGAGCGCGGCCGAAAATTCGTTCGAAGGCATCGCGAAAACCACTGACCGAATCGAATCCGCACGTCATACCGGTGGCCGTCAGGTCGTCGCCATGGCGAATCCGGTCGAGCGCTTGCCCCATACGTTGTGTGCGCTGATAAGTCTGGAACGTCATGCCGTAATGCTCCTTGAAATATCTCCTAACTTTGGCAGGATGAATGCGTCGGGTCTGCAGGTCGTCATCGGTGATTCGGATCGAGGGGTCGGCTTCAATTTGCTTTAGCAGTTGTGCGACCCACGCGGGGGGATTTCCATTGGTATCCATGGGGCGGCAGCGTTTGCAGGGACGGTACCCCGCGAAGATGGACTCCTGAGTCGTAGCGAAGTATTCGACGTTTTTCGGCTTGGGTTTAACCGCCGGACACGAGGGACGGCAGAACACTCCGGTGGTCCGAACCGCCAAAAAGAACACCCCGTCATATCCGGCGTCGCTTCGTCGATACGCTCGTTCCATTTCTGCTTGAGGGGGCAGCGTTTTCATACCCATTATCATATTCGACGGGATACAGAAGATGCTACCGATTTTTGAACGTCAACGTCAAAATTCTCCTGTCCGCCCGCCGATATTGCGGCAAGCGAATCCCTCCCAATTAAGGTGGGTCAATGACCCACCCTACAATTGTTTCGCCCGCAAATTACATTCTCAATTCGACATTCTGAATTCTCCGTTTTTGCTACACGCTCCCTCACGGTCGCGTCTCTGATGGGGAAAGGCAGGTCGAGGACCCGCCCTACCGGTGCTTTCCATCACTTTGCTTACCCCCATCCGACACCTCTTGCACAAAATACTGCTCATGAGCAGTCACACACACGACACCTCGATGGTACCATCCGAGACCGATCCTCGCGGTCTCTATATAATAAACTTACTCACTGGTCTGTTCCGAACTGAGAAGAAACGCGGAATTCGGATTTCGGAATGCGGAACTCAT
>CAIVHJ010000122.1 GCA_903905665.1 uncultured Phycisphaerales bacterium | reverse complement strand
GTCTTGTCGTGCAAATCACATCCCACCATGATACACTGCGCCATAGCCAGTCTCCTTTAGAAATGAGAAAAAGTTCGTACGATCAAAACTGTACCTTCTCTCATCCTGACCGAGACTGGCTCTTTTTGCTACATGGTATCTCTCAGGGAGGAGTTGGGGGAGGGTCATAATCCCCTTGTTTTCTCCCTCACCCTACCCTCTCCCCTAAAGAGGAGAGGGGTAATGGGCTTAGTGTATCGCAAGGCTCTGCCTTGCAAGGAACAAAATTGGACACTTCTCACGACATCGCCGGTCTTTCATCCGCTTCGCCCGTGATCCGTGTTCGCGGTCTGGTCAAACGCTACGATCATCAGGAAGTCATCCACGGCATTGATCTCGACGTTCGACGGGGTGAGATTCTCGGATACATCGGTCCCAACGGCGCCGGAAAGACTACGACCGTCAAAATCATGATCGGGATGCTGCCGGATTTTGAGGGAGACGTGTCGGTGTGCGGGTTCGACGTCCGCCGCGAACCGCTGGAAGTCAAACGACGAATCGGTTATGTGCCCGAAACCGCCGCACTCTACGAAGTTTTGACCCCGATGGAATATCTGATGTTTGTCGGTCGGCTTTATGGACTCGCGGATGATTGCATTGCCGAACGAAGCCGAAAACTGCTGACCCTCTTGGATCTGGAAAAAGAGACGGGGAATCGCATTTCCACATTCTCAAAAGGGATGCGCCAGAAGGTTCTGCTGGTCGGGGGACTGCTTCACAACCCGGAGGTCATTTTTCTCGACGAACCCCTGACCGGTCTGGATGCCAATTCGACGCTGGTCGTCAAGGAACTGATTCGCGGACTTTCGCAGGCGGGGGTCACGATTTTTTATTGTTCGCACCTCATGGACGTCGTCGAGCGCGTCAGCGACCGGATCGTGATCATCGATCAGGGCCGGGTCGTCGCTGATGGTTCCTTTGAGGAACTTTCCGCTCGATGCCACGAAACGTCGCTTGAGCGAATTTTTACCGATCTGACACACGCGGGCGGACATGAGGCGATCGCGCGACAGATGATCGAAATCATGTCCGGTGCCTCGCAAGGCAAAGTCTCACGAACCACCTCGTGAATTGGCGGGAGGCGGCGGAGAAGAAGGGGCCACCGGCTGGAAGCCGGTGCCACAAAGAAGCCGGCACTACAAAAAAATTGGTGCCACGGAGAAGAAATCCGCAATGACGACGATTGTTTTGTTTCTGATGGATCGCCTCGCGGGCGTCATCCGATTGCTCGGCGGGGATTACGCGCAATTCCGGGCGATCCTCGAAGTGAAACTCCTGCAGGACTCACGCCGAGCCTTCGTCACCGCCGGCAGAGTCCGCCGAGCCGAATCCCGAAACGTCTTTGCCTGGAGTCTCTTCATTCAGGGGTTCTTTGGACTCTTCCTCGCGGCGGCCATGGCGATGGTCCGCCCGCCCCTGACCGGGCTGACGCTCAACCTCACTGCCGTCATGTTCATGATCGGGCTGAGTCTCATCGCCGATTACTCCAGCGTTCTGCTCGACGTCACCGATTTGATCATCGTCTTGCCGCGACCCGTCTCGTCACGCACGTTTCTTTTGGCTCGTCTGGCACACATCGGTACTTACCTCGGACTCTCTACAGGGGCGATCGGGCTCGCCAGTATTGTCATCGGAAGCGTCGTCTTCGGCGGACGATTCCTCGCCGGATATTTGCCGGTGCTGGTGCTGATGAATTGCCTGATCGTCTTCGGAGTGAACCTGTTTTATGCCGTCGCTCTGAGGTTCGTGAATGTCGAGCGCCTCAAGGACGCCGTGGTCTATATTCAGGTGTTTCTTACGCTGGCGGTAACGCTTGGATACCAGATTCTGCCGAGGTTGATCGGTGTGCGGGGAATCGGAGAGGTGGACCTGACTGCGAAGTGGTGGATTTATTTCTGTCCGCCGGCGTGGTTGGCGGGAGTGGTGGAGGTTGTGCGAGGGAATACCGGTTCGACCACGTTGATCCTGGCGGGATTGGGCGTGGTGTGTCCGATTCTGGGGATCATTCTTGTTTCTCGTCTGATGGGACCGGAATTTGCACGGGGTTTGGCGCGATTATCCGGCGGTGGAGCCGCTGCGGTCGCTCAGGAATCTTCACAAACGACAACGCAGCGCCAACCCGATGTTTTGTCATCAACTTCCCAAGGCAAAATCATGCGGTATCTCGTCCGGGAAACCGAGGCACGGGCGGGGTTTGATCTCGTCTGGTCCTTCATCACCAGAGACCGAACGTTCAAACTGAAGGTCTTTCCGGCCATAGGCATGATCCTGATTATTCCGTTTTTCCTTGTGTTGGTGCCGAAGGGTGGAGAATCTTTGGGCGATACTTGGAACAGGTTCTGGCATGAAGCGGATCGAGGGCACGTTTATCTGGTTTTTTTGTACGCAACGGGGTTTGTGATTCCGGCTCTGTGTGCTCAATTGGGATTCAGTGCGTCTTACGAAGCTGCATGGCTCTACCACGCCGTTCCGCTTCGACGACCGGGAACATTACTATGGGGTGCGTTGCTCGCCGTGATCGTCCGCTACGTCTTGCCCGTCTTTGCATTGTTCGCCATCCTGTCGTTGCTGCTGTGGGGGTGGAGAATCGCGCCGGACGTTTTGCTGGCTGCGGTGGGCCTCGTCGTCATCTGTCTGGGTTTTGCTCGGTTGGCTTCGAGGCGACTGCCTTTTTCCGAAAAACCTGCTTTGCAGGTCGAATCCGGACGGGTCCTCCGCAATTTCGTGCTGGTGTTTTTTCCCGTGGGATTGGGGTTTGTCCACTTGGGGTTGATCCAAATTCCGGGGGGTGTGGTGGTTGCGATTGGGGTGGAATTATTGATTCTCCTCGGTTTGCGTCGCAGTTATTTTCGACTGGGTTGGGACCGATTTTGACCCCGGATTTCGGCATTCGGGGTTTTCCGTAATTGGCTCCGGCGAGCCGGGACCCCCTCGGAGTTCCAGTAAACGAGGATCATAAGATCAGGGAAAAAGAAGAGTTGAGAAAAAAGACTGGAAAACTGGAAGTGTCGGACCTGCGAGGATAGAATCTGGTTGGCGATAAAACGATCTCGATCCGCTGGAGACGCTCGATCCGTCTCGGAAAAGGCCGCCCGGCGCGAATCGGGTTTCCTGATGTTGACTGAACACCCCAGAAAGCGGTATAAGTTCAAGCAACAAAAGCCGTTGGGTTGGATTGGATCGAGAAATCAGCGTGTATTCTTCCAAGACGGGAGGCGTATGTTCATGCGGGATGAAACCAGCCCGATCGGAACCCCATCCTCGGTGACCGGTCGGTTATTTCGTGTGGCTGCAGTGGTCGGCATCGTATGGGTGATCGGTTGCTCCGATGCATTCAATCCGTCGTTTCTGCGTATGTGGGAAACTCCCGGTGCCGAAGGGACCAGCGTATTTACCGGCGTGTCGCTGCCCAGTGGTCATATCCCCATTCTGTTCATCAACGACGCTCGTATCGCCGACAACATCTTTCGGTACGTGATTCAACAAGCCGATACCCCCAGCGAAGATACGATTCAGGAAATCATACGACTCAATCCCCAGCTGACCCATGACACCGTCGAGACAATCTTGAAGGCTATCATTGCCGATCAGGCGGTGGATTTACAGCAGATTGAACATTTGCCGCCCCGTGTGCGGATTCGCGTGAACGTCACCAATGTGGACGGAGGTGTGCAACAACTCGAGTTTGTCGAGGGATTGCGATTGGCCAGACAGGAAGACAGCGTCGCCGGGACGCCATCGAGCGGCGAACTGCCGCTGGAATTGCAGCAGCGAACCGCCACCAAACTCATTCCTCAGTGCGAACTCGGACAAATCGCCATCGACCGCATCGACGTCTTTGTGCCCACGATCCTGCGGGTCATTCATCGGCAGTTTGACACGATTACCGGCGTCCTGATCGATGAAGTCTGTGCCAGTTTTTTGTTACCGGAGTTTGATTCCCTGGCGCTGGACAGCGGTTTGAATGCGAACGAAACTTTCGATCAGATTCATAATCTGGATCCACGCTTTTTCTCCCCGGCGTGGCCCAATCCGCAGTGCGGAGGGGTGGTGGTGATTCACCTGACCGGGGATTTACAATTGCCGTTTCGACCAGCTCCGTCGGATTGCAAACCCGTAGTGAATCCGCCTTCGGACGGGTTTGTGCCGGCCTATGTGGACCTGGATACCGTGACCCAAATGCGGATTCCGGGTCGGTACCGATTGCAGTTGAGTGTCTTGACGCATTGATGCCGGTTTCAGGATTGGGAGTGCAAGGCTCCGCCTTGCTTAGTATTCCAAAGGATGTGCGATATGACGTGGCGACGCTTTTTGGGTTTGTTTCTTTTGTCTTGCGGTTTGGCCGTCGGATGCAATCCCCAGTACACCCTGTTCAGCACGGGGTTCATAAATCAGTTTGGGGGCGGTTTGTTCCCCATTGCCCCCGGCCCTGGGCCCGGCTATGTCATGGTGCTCGTGTTGAATCAGACCTCTGCGTCCGTCGAGTTCGTGGTAACCGCCGAAACCGAAGAGATCATCGCCAACATTGATCAGAGCGGCAATTTTGTCAGCATCGATCCGCCCCGCATGCTGGATCCGATCACCGTTTCACT
>CAIVHJ010000121.1 GCA_903905665.1 uncultured Phycisphaerales bacterium | reverse complement strand
GTCTTGTCGTGCAAATCACATCCCACCATGATACACTGCGCCATAGCCAGTCTCCTTTAGAAATGAGAAAAAGTTCGTACGATCAAAACTGTACCTTCTCTCATCCTGACCGAGACTGGCTCTTTTTGCTACATGGTATCTTTCAGGGAGGGGTTGGGGGAGGTCATTCACATCGGCAAGGATCAGCCAGTTTATCCATCAAATCACGAGTGTCTTAGGAACCCCTGTACTTTGGGGGATTGCTCAGGTGTTAGAGTGCTCAGAAATTCAGGTGATGCGACAGATTCAATAACTTGAATCAGTCCGATTTTGCTGTCCACCGTGAATCCGTCTTTAGCAGTTGATAGGTACTCTTGAATCTGCTTATGTCCCATCCGATGACTTGTTTTGCTGTGAGGGATGCTGTGGGTGGTCTAATGTGAATCTGTAGATCGTCTGGCAGGGTGACAGGTTGAGCACCTGTTTTTTCTTCGTATCGTTGGTATGCTAATCGACGATTTTTTGTACCTTTGGCAAGGTAAATTTGCCGATATTTACCATTCGGCAACTTGTCGTTATAATACCAGATACCTGATTTCTTGTTGAGCAATACATCATGTTTATTTCGACCCACAATCTAACTCCATTTAGTCTTGATTTTGTCGATACGTATAATTATAGTATGATAAATAATATGATACAGGCGAATTCTGAGATTCTCGTAAGCGATTGTGGATGAATGAGTTAAAGCGGGTGTAGCTCAGTGGTAGAGCGTCACGTTGCCAACGTGAATGTCGTGGGTTCAAGCCCCATCACCCGCTTTGCCCGCCAGTAGGCTCCCCCCGACAAACCTGCTCGAACGAACCCGATGGACAAAACTGGAGTTTGGTACTCCGCGTTGCGGATTGCTAACGACTGCGGCGGCAGAAATTCCGCCCTGGCGACTATTCCCCAACCCGCATGACCCACACGAATCGAAGGGGAATATCTCAAACTTACACAGGAATTGACACGACCGCCACCCAATCGACATTGACTATCTCATCTTCATGCTTTTGTCGTTGCATTGTGCGTATATGCCCAAACAATGGCTACAATCCATAGAATTCCGAATGTGAACATCCCCAGCCATCCACAAACTGTTATGGCCTCCGCTTGGGGATGAGCGCGCGATCGTGCGATATGTCCGGGCATCCCGCCAATCACCAGGAAGCATATCGCTGCGGCAACAATCGCTGATATTGAAAGAGTCATCTCGCTGGCGGAACACCGGAGAACCGCATGAAAAAAAGCAGAGAGGATGAGGGCGAACAGGCTACCATATAGCGCTATTCTCATGTGTTTGCCGCGTTTTTTTTCTTTTTTCATGGAACCCACATCCATGAAAACATTTGGAGCGCCGCACTGGGGACAAGTATGTGCGCTCTTTGAAATTGGTCTGCCACAATCAGGGCAGGTAATCAATTTCGATGTTTGTATTGGGGGCGATGGTTCCGACATCAGCGGCAGTTCCGAGATCAATCGTTCATACGATTGAGTTTCCGCTTTGTTTTGATCTTGGACGATCAGTGAACATCCACAAGCCTTGCAGGTTGCAGTACGCCCGACATAATTTCGGGGGGCTTTCAGGACTGTTCCGCACTGGCACCTAACGAGTACCATGTCCATGTTACACCTGTTTTCCAGCAGGTTGGATCGATTCCGGTGGTGGGAAAAATGGGCGAATCAGTAACACACCACCCCCCGATCCGCAATGTGCATTGAGTTGGATGACAAGATCATCATAGCGAAACTTCAGAGCATTTTCCAATCGGGGCAAGGTTACCTTAGCTGACGGCCCGCATCGGATCGCTGCCTGATCGGGTTGGCAGACATCCTGCATGGAATATATAGGGGTACGTCCTCACGCAAGATGCGGAAACCCAGTCCACGTTGAGATGGTTATATCAAACGCTGATTTGATACCTGCGATGAAATTCCATCAGCGGCTTCTCGTCTCCGGCATCGGCGCTCCCGATTGCATTCAGATATTCTCTTCTTATTCTTGTACAAACCTGCAACTTGTCATCCGGCCACATAATCAGCGGCTGGCCATGTTGTTTCAACCAGATGTTGGTAAGCAATCTCGACCATCGGCCATTGCCGTTTCGGAAGGGATGAATAAAAACCGTCCGGTGGTGCAACCACACACTCTGTAAAATCCAGTCGTGGCCGTATTCAGGCCAGGTATGCAGATCATCGAGCAGATTCTTCAGCCGAGGATAGATCTGGTCTGGTCGAACGCCGAGATTAGGCTGGTCGTTCCTGATATGGCCAGCCCAATCCCAGATATCACCGAGCATTTCCTTGTGCAATTTTAGTGCCCAGTCATAATTAAACGGGGCCATTCTTTTTGTCGGCTTCCTGCCCAGATACTTGGCCGTTGCCTTGCGGATGTTTTCGGCTTCGAGCGGAATCAACTGTTGCCGTGAAAGAATGCCCGCAATTTTCAGCCCGTAGGTGTTGATTGGCGTCTCACCGGGAATCGGTTCAAACTGGATAACATCATCATTCATCCCAAATCCTTCGCTTCGAGCCGGTCATCAATTCCCGAAACGTCCGCTCAATCATTTTCCGGCGAGCAGCGTCATCAACCGCCTGCATTTCGAGGGCCGAGTTTCCCTGGACCAACCTGACGATATACTCTGCTTTCTTTCTGGCTTGCACCTCAATTAACTTATCGGGGTCGTCTATTGGTTCGACGGGTATACGCGCACCAAGAGCGGACGCAATGTTCTTTAAGCTCTGGATGCTCACGCTGGAATCGCCCTGCAATACTCTCACCGCAGTCGAGAGAGAAACGCCGCTTCGTTTGGCCAAAATCCTGCGGCTCATCCCCAAGTCTTTGCGCCTCTGTTCGAGGTCAATCTCAAATAAACTCTTCCTGCCTTCCATGTATGGCCTCCAGTAACGTGTCATATATGAATCTAATATCGTAGTAAATTATATCTTATATAAATCCTATTTCAAGCATGAAACTCTCGGAATCTATATAACCTATTGCACATAATGATGTTACATAATTAACTTCCTAATTGTATAACAACTCCCGATAACTGTTCTTTCACCACACCAAACACAATCCATCATCACGCAATCTGGAATCAAAACATCCGTTTTATGCCATCCCCGTCCACCTTGGCCGGCAATCTCCAGTCACAGATTCAAGTCCTTCCACCGACTTGGTCCGCACTGCCCGTTTGAAGATGCTATTCGACGCGAAATCTTTCTTTGGCTGGTTGTACGAACTCGATCTCATTCAGCGATTCTTGTCATCACTCTGATAAAGAGTAACATCATCGCCCATGGCGGAGACTTTCTATGTGCTCGATGGGCATGCGCAAATTTACCGCGCCTACTACGCCCCGTTCCGCGACCTCACCAGCCCTTCCGGTGAACCCACCCGCGCGACCTACGTCTTTTGCAGTATGCTGATCAATCTCCTGACGCAAAAAAAGCCCGCCTACTGCGCCATGGCAATCGACCTGCCGGATTCCACACAGTGCCGTCGTCAAATCGATCCCCAATACAAAGCCAACCGCGAACCCCCTCCCCCGGACCTTCTGCCGCAAATCGACCGAATCGTCCAAATCGTCCGCGCCATGAACATTCCAGTCCTTCAACAAAGCGGTTTTGAAGCCGACGACATCATGGCTACCCTGACCGCCCGCCATCGGCATGATGATCTGATGATCTATCTGGTCAGCAAAGACAAGGACCTCGAACAACTCATCGGCCCGAATTGCACGCTTTACGATCCCGATAAGGACGTTTTCATTGATGCCGATGTTTTGTATCAAACCAAAGGTTACAAACCGGCTCAGGTGATCGACATTCAAACATTGAGTGGTGACAGCATTGACAACATCCCGGGTGTCAAAGGCATCGGATCGAAGACCGCCATCAGGTTGATCCAGCAATACGGTTCCGCCGAGGCGGTTCTTAACCATGCCGATCAACTCACTCCAAAAATGCGCGAGAACGTCCGCGATTTCTCCGACAAACTTTCACTCACCCGCCAGCTGGTCACATTGCGAAAAGACGTGCCCATCTCATTCGATTTGAAAACGGCGCGATTTGAGGGAATCCCGATTGCGTCACTTCGTCCGATCTTTCTGGAATTGGGTTTCACTCGTCTGCTCCAGAATCTCGATCATCTCAAACCCGAATTCCGATCTGCTTCCCAGGTGCCTGAATCTGTTCCCGAATTGTTTCCGAGCGAATCCTCGCATCACTACGAAATGGTCAACACGCCCGCCGATTTGAAGAAATTGGCGCAGAATCTTTCCAAACAAAAAGCGTTTGCTTTCGACACTGAAACCACCGGGCTGGACCCGATGTCATGCCCGATTGTTGGTTTGTCTATCTGCTGGCAAAAGGGACATGCCTGTTACATCCCGATTTGCTCTCCGATTGGTGATACGGTTCCGCCTGCGACGGTGGCTGAAGTCCTCAAGCCGATTTTTGAATCCTCCAAAATCCTCAAGTGCGGCCACAATATCAAATTCGACATGCTGGTGCTCCGGCAGATCGGGATCGAAGTCGCCGAGCCGTTGTTCGATTCCATGGTGGCCGGCTTTTTGTTGAATCCGCTCCGAAATTCGAATTCGCTGGATCATCTGGCGATGGAATTGTTCAGTCACACGATGATTCCGATTACGGATTTGATCGGCAAGGGCAAAAACCAGATCACGATGGATCAGGTCGATTCCGCGCGAGTCTGCGAGTATGCCTCGGAAGATGCCGATTTCACCTGGCGGCTCTACGAATCCTTTGCCCTTCAAATCGCTTCGTCCACACTCGAACCGCTTTTCGAAAAAACAGAAATGCCGCTGATCCCGGTCCTGACGGACATGGAACACTACGGGGTGGCGATTGATGTTCCGTTTTTGGAGCAAATGAGTCGCAAACTCGACGATCGACTCCAAACGCTCACCCAAAATATCTACGATGCCGCCGGCCATCCGTTCAACATCGACTCGACCCGACAACTCGCCGAAGTGCTTTTTGATGAATTGAAACTTCGCGTCATTCGCAAAACCAAGACCGGACGAAGCACCGATGCCGAAACGCTTTCTACCCTCAGCTACGAAACCAGCCATCCGCTACCGGCACTGGTTCTGGAATACCGCGAACTGACCAAACTCAAAAGCACTTACGTGGACAATCTGCCCACCATGATTAACCCCAAAACGCAACGTATTCACGCGCGTTTCAATATGATCAGCACCGTCACGGGGCGATTGTCTTCCAACGATCCCAACCTCCAGAATATTCCCATTCGAACGGAAATCGGCCGGCAAATCCGTCGGGCGTTTATCCCCGGCGATCCCGACCACGTTCTGCTAACCGCCGATTATTCCCAAATTGAACTTCGGGTCCTGGCGCATTTCTGTCAGGATGAAACCCTGATCGACGCCTTCCGAAAGGATCAGGACATTCATGCTTTTGTCGCTTCGCAAATCTTCGGCGTACCGTTGAAGGACGTCACCTCCGAACAGCGAAACCGTGCCAAGTCCGTCAATTTCGGCATCATTTATGGTCAAACCGCCTATGGACTCTCCCGAACCACCGGCTTGGCCGTCGGCGAGGCGCAGCGTTTCATCGATTTGTATTTCCTGCGCTATCCGGGGATACGATCCTTTATTGATCGGTGTGTCGATCAGGTGCGCCGCGATGGTTTTGCGACCACGCTGTTGGGCCGGCGTCGGCCCATCACGGATTTGCAGGCTGTTCAGCGAACCCTGCGGGAACAGGGAGAGCGACTCGCGATCAACACGGTGATTCAGGGTTCCGCGGCGGATCTGATCAAGCAGGCGATGATTCGGATTCATCGACGACTTCGATCGTCACGCAATCCCGCCAAAATGCTCATTCAGGTGCACGACGAACTCGTTTTCGAGGTCCCTCGCAACCATGCGAAATCCGAAGCGGAACAAATTTGCAGCGACATGACCGAGGCTCTGATACTGGACGTTCCACTCAAAGTGGATGTAAACTGGGGCCCCAACTGGCTTGAATCGAAAAAATCATGACCCCTTCCGAACCTCAATCCAATCCCATCCACCCCGCCGTCGTCGTGGACGCCGTCACTTTCGACGAATTCGGCCCGGTCATCCAACATCTTTCGGTGGGTCTCCTCGACTATATCGGCCAACTCACCCTGATCACCCCAGCTCCGGACGCACGTAAACTTTCGCTCGGTCCTGTGCAGATCATCTCCCATCGACCGGCACACTGGCTTTGGGGACTTCGGGATTTCCAATCCATTTTGGAGGAACTCAGGAAGAATCCACCCGACTTGATTCATGCCGTCTCGTCGCGGTCCTATCCACTCAGTGTGCGACTTGCCTTTGAAATGAAACTCCCGCTCCTGCTCCACATCCGCAGCGGCACCGACCTTAGAATCGCCTCTCATCTTCGTGGAAAACTCCGACCGGCGATTTCCACTCCGAGCGAGCCCTTATATCGCGCAGCACAATCTCTTCATCTGGCAGACGAACCGTTGCTGGCGCTCATTCGACCCGGTCTGCTCACCGAGCAATCCCCTTCCTGTTTTGAATCCCCCAATCGCGTCCCGACGTTGCTCTGCATGTCTCCGTTCAATAAATCTTCGGGTGTCGATCGCCTGATCCGTGCCGTCAAAACTCTGGTGGACGAAGGACAATCCTTGATGCTGTTTCTGCTTGCACAAGGCCCCTGGGAACGGCGTCTGCGACGACTCGTCGAATCCGAAAAACTCATCCAATATGTGACTTTTGCCCCGCCCCCCAACTGGTCGGTTGCCATCAAAGCCGCAGACCTTTACGTCGTCCCCGCCCCTTCTGACTCCGTGGACACCCGACTGCTCTACGCCCTGGCTGACGGCATTGCCGCCGTGACCTGCGCCATGCCCAACTGTGATTTCATGATCCATGAAAAAACCGGACTGATCTGCGAACAACCCACTCCAGCGGCACTCGCCGAAAACATCCGAAGACTGCTGAAAAACCGTCCTCTTGCACAGCAACTCGCTCGAAACGCCATCGAACACTGCCGTCAATATCACTCGCTCAGCGGAATGGCCGAACGCACCGCTTCGCTCTACCGCGCCATCCTCCAGACGCATACCTAATTCAATCGAAGTGAAGGACGGACTGGAATCCTCATGGTCGCTGCGGTTCCGCAGCAGCAGAAATCTTTTCCGACAATTCCTTTTGGAATTGTGCCAAAACTTCTACATCCGCGTGAACCTGCGCGATGCGCTGAACATAACCCAGCATTTCACGAGGATCGTAGCCTCGCGCGAGGGCCGTCTGAAGATGTTCCACGGCAACGGAAAAATCCTGCTGCTCGAACGACAACTGCGCTCGTAACATTTCCGGCATGGGCGACGACGGGGACAAACCCGACCAGCGATTGAGTCGTTCCAGGTAGTAAGCCGGCCGCCGCGTGGGCGTCAACTCCGCCAACTGCGAACACAATCGCTCATAAAGATAGATCAAACCGGCGATCTTGTTGTTCGGACGGATTTCTGCACCGTCCGACAAAACCCTCACCGCTTCGTCTTCCTTCCCCAACGCCAACGTGTACACCGCCCCCGCCTCCACCAGCGTCCGACGAACGCCTTCCGCCTCGTGGGAAGCGGGAAGATAATGCATCCCACCCAGAGCGACGTCAATGGCACGCTGAGGATTTTCCGGTTCAATCACAAAATACAAATGCGCCAGTTCCCGGCTGCACAATGCCGGTGAGATCGGAAAACGATCTTTCTGCAACAGCGACAATCGAAGCGCCTCCTCCGCCAATTGTCGGGCCATCTCCAATTCCTGATGCATTCCTTTGATCCACGCCGCCAAGCGAAGCTTTTCCACCGGATACGTCATCGGCTGATCCGAACCGATAACGGGCAACAACCGCTGAACATCAAAATCCGACTGATCCCCGATCATCGATGCCAATTGGTAATACCGCGAATCGACATCATGATAGCGCATCGGCGAACACATCAATTCAACCACGTCAGTCCACCCCAGCTCCGGCGACAACCCAATCAACATCCACGTCACTTCCGCGTCAAAAGGTACTCGCTCCCATTCACGACGGCATGATTCCTTCGCCGCTTTCAAAAATTCCTCGCGACTCTGCGAATCCGACTTCACCCTCGCCGTTTCCGCCAGCACAAGATCACTTTGCATTTCCAACCGATTTGCATTCCAGAAATGTGGCTCTGCGCCCGTCAGCGGCAGGGCAAAAGTGAGCGATCTTCGCGCAGCCTCATTGGCCTGCGACAACAGATTCTCTCGATGGTTTGTCAAAGTCGCTTCTGTCGAATCAGGATCGTTCTGCGTGAGCGATCGAACGTCCGCCAAACGATGTTGCGCAACGGCCAACATTCCCTCGGCGGCGTACAATCGCGCTATGAGATTCCGACCCGGACTTAGTCGATAACGTACCGCCAGATCGGCATTCTGCGCCGCCTCGTCATATTCACGATTGGCAATGTTTTGATCCATCCAATACAAAGCCCGCGCCGCGCGAAAATCCGAAAACGATACCACCACAATCCCTAGACTCAGAGCAATCCCACCTGCCAATCCCCATCGATGCAGGGCGATTCTCGCTGAAGGCCGCGTCACATCGTCGGATTCGTGCGAAGCGATCATCGCCCAGATCAAACCAATCACGGTAAAATAAATCGTCGGCAATCCCGCCACGCGAAGGCCAACGTCAAAACACTCCTCCGCGATCATCCCCACCAGGGAAGCCAGCAATCCCGCCAACACCCAACGCCGGGTATCCCCAACGATGACTCGAAGCGCCCTGACACCCGCCCAAAATGTCAACAACAATACGGCGCCATAAACCGATAACCCCACTCCCCCCATTTCGACCAGCGTCTCCAGCCATTCATTGTGCACGTTGTTCAGTCGCGCGCTGAGCGGCCGGGGATCCGACCCGACGTCTTGTACCGCAAGGGCGTCCCCTTTCAACGCAAATCCCCCCATCCCCCAACCCAGCAGTGGACTCTCCGTAAACAAATCCTGTGCATAAGACCACGCATACAAACGAGTTCGGATCGTTTCAGATCGCTGCTCAAATTTTGGATACAACCATCCATAAAAACCCGCTGCCCCGATCAGAACGGCGATTACACTAACCGCCAATTTTCCGCGAATGCCGCGAACCATGAAAAACGGCGTCGCCAACACCGATACGCCCAATCCAAGATACGAACTGCGTGCATCCGTCAGATACAGCGCCCACACCATCGGAATCATCGCAAACAAATACAAAATCCCATACCACGTTTTTCGGCTGTTGCGTCGGCTCAAACGCACACACGAACCTACAATCTCCACCAGACAAAGCGTCACGGCAGGTATCAGGCAGGCAGCCAAAAACAGGGGATTTCCCAGCGGATATCCCGTTCGCATAGACGAATTCCGCTCGTAAAAATACCACACGTTCAATGCCGCCGTCACCGCCAATATCCACACCAGCCCCCGACTCACGATCACCGCCGCCGG
>CAIVHJ010000120.1 GCA_903905665.1 uncultured Phycisphaerales bacterium | reverse complement strand
TCAAACAGATGGAAGACCTGTTTGATTTATGCAGGTATCCGTCGGTGCTGGTGCAGGCTCCGAACGGTCAGGCGTGTTCGTATTTTGATATGGGTCGTTGTCCCGCCCCCTGCAACGGCAGCATTCCGCTGTCGCAATACATCGACACCGTGAAAGATTCCGTCAGGTTCGTTCACGAAAACGGCGGCGGGTTTCCGGAACAATTTCAAAGTGAAATGAAACAGGCGGCGGACGTGCAGGAATTTGAACGTGCGGGTCGCCTGAAGCAGAAACTTGAAACGGCTCGACAGATTCTGGAAACGGTTCGTCCATTGCATAAGAACCTGTCGTCATTTCGGTATCTGATTGTTCAGCGAGCGGGTGGGCAGACCAAAATCAAAGCCTTTCTGGTCACTGGGCCGCAAATCGTTGTCACTGAACTTGCTTCGATGAAAAGCATCGAAAAAGTGCTTCCTCAGTGGATCGAACGACTTCAATCTATTCCCCATCACCGCCCGTCGGAACCACAACATGCTCGTTCGTCGGATTCGGTGGATATGGTTTTGGCGAGGGAGCGTGTCTGGTTGGTATGTCATTTTT
Organism: uncultured Phycisphaerales bacterium; assembly: GCA_903905665.1. Lineage (GTDB taxonomy): Bacteria > Planctomycetota > Phycisphaerae > UBA1845 > CAIVHJ01 > CAIVHJ01. Next base: position 2,984 of record CAIVHJ010000120.1, on the reverse strand, counting down.
TCCACCAAGCCAATCGGCCGGGGTTGTTTCTGCATGAAACGTCGCTGAATGACGTCCATGGAGTAACGGAGATGATCCGCCAAACATTTATTCGATCTTCTGCTGCACCTTCCGACCCTGATTCGCCGAATAAAAAGAAGGTTCGCTAAGAACCTATCCCATTACCCCTCTCCCCTCCAGGGGAGAGGGTAGGGTGAGGGGAAAATAGTGGATATTGACCCTCCCCCAACCCCTCCCTGAAGGAGGGGTGTCAGGATAAGTTCTGAATTTCGCAAGTGAAACCAGGTTGCGTTGGTATGAGGTGATTTGTGATTCGGCGCCGAGACTGGTCCACGTATGATCATCGACTCCCGACTGCTTTTGCAGAGCAGGACTGGCTGGAGAAGTTTTTTACGTATTTGACGATTGAGTGCGGTTTGTCCAAGAGCACTCTGGAAGCCTACCGACGCGACCTGAGCGAATTGACGACGTTCCTCGATGCCCACCATCTCAGTCTGAAAAAACTGAACATCCAGCAAATTCAGAATCACCTTATGCATCTGAAAGATCGGGGACTCGCTATCGCCAGCATCGCCCGGCGTGTGGCCTGCATCCGAATGTTCCTGCGATTTCTGTTCGGAAACGGTTTTCTCAAAAACGATTTGGCGTCGCTGCTCGAAAGCCCCAGAAAATGGCGGTATCTGCCCCGCGTGCTTCACTACAAAAACGTCGATGCGCTGTTGTCGTCGCTCGACAGCGAGGATAAGTTCTTCCTGCGGGACCGCGCGATATTGGAATTGCTCTATGCCTCCGGAATTCGCGTGAGCGAACTGGCCGGCCTGACACTGGATCGTCTCAACCTCGACGTGGGTTACGTTCGGGTCATCGGCAAGGGAAACAGGGAGCGGGTCGTTCCGATCGGACGATCCGCAATCAATGTCATCCGCAACTACCTGAGCGATCTCCGTTCAAAACTGGCCGCGGCGACGTCGGGTGAAGCCGTTTTCCTTTCGCGGACCGGAAAACCCATCGATCGCAGCGCCGTCTGGCGAATCGTAACCCATTATGCCCGTCGCGCCGGACTCGGAACTCGCGTTTCCCCCCACACGTTGCGCCATTGTTTCGCCACCCACCTGCTGGAAGGCGGAGCCGATCTGCGCGTCGTCCAGTCCTTGTTGGGGCATGCCAGCGTCGTGACGACCGAAATCTACACCCACGTGGACCGTTCGCGTCTCAAAGCCATCCACCAGAAATTCCACCCACGGCAATAACCGCGCCGATGGGTGTGGGCGGCACGATCATAAATTGCGATCTTCAAAAATGAATTCGCCGGCGCGTGTGTCACGGACTTCCAATTCCTTTTGCCGACGCCCCTGAGCTGGAAAAACGACCGTGAACGTCGAACCCTCTCCCACGCGTGAGACCACGCGAATACGACCGTGCGCCTGTTCGACGATCTCCCGAACAATCGACAATCCCAATCCGGTTCCGGGAATACCGGCGGCGATGACCCGATTGCCCCGACGAAAATCGTCGAAGATTGAACCGATTCGGGCGGGGTCCTTCGCGTCTCCGAGCGACTCCGGTTCGATTCCCATTCCTGTATCCCGAACGCTCACAAACACAAAATCATCCTGAATCTCCGATGATGCCGTTCCCGAACGTGGAACATTCTTCGGGTTTCGGCAGGGTTTCAAACCCCGCCCCGCCATCACGATCACCGTTCCATATTCGGGGGTATATTTGATGGCGTTGTCGATCAGATTGCTCAGGCAGTCGCGTAGATCGGCCGGATCGACCCGTACGTGCAGATCGGGGCCCTCGCGGACCCGCGCATGAAATGCGATGTGTTTGGCCTCGGCCAGAGGTTTGAAATGCAGATACAGTTCCTGGACCATCTTGCCGGCGTCGGTGAGGGCGGCGCCGTGTCGTTTCGGGTCGGCTTCCTGCACCCGGGCCAACGTCAACAATTCGGTCACCTGCTGAATACCGTCGCGGCATCGTCGGATGATTTTTTCGCAGATGTCCATGACCGCGTCTCCACTGACGATTCGGTCCCGGATCAGTGCGGTGAGCGTTTGAATCCCCGACAACGGGCTTTTCAACTGATGCGCGGCGGTTTGCATAAACCGTGATCGACGCAACTGCAAATCACGAATGGCCATTTCGGATTTGTGCAACGCGACGTGGGCTTGCCAAAGCTGCCCTTCGCGTTCGTCCAACCGTGAGGCAATTTGTATCGTGAAATACAATGTTCCGAGGACTCCCGCGGTTTGAATGACCAACACGGAAAAAACCCACGCGGGTTGCTGGTACAATCCGACTTCGATCCAGCGTGGAAATAATGGCTGATGGGGAGTGATCCAACCCGATAATTCCCCCATCCCCAGTCCGGCGTACAGGACGATGGCCCAGATTCCCTGACCGACGGCGTGACCGGAAGGAAGCAGCAACGACGCGATCACCATGTGGAATAAATAGAAAATCATCATCGGATTTTCCACACCGCCGGTAAATCGCAGGATGCCCGTCAGCAACAACAGATCGACCGCCACCTGAAGATTGGAGAATCGAATCGCCTGTCGAACCGTGAACGCCTCACCGCGCTGCCCTCGTTCGATTACCTGCATCATGTATCGAGAGAGGACGGTCCAAACCACGTTGATGAACGCCAGCAGAAACAACAGGGCGAACAGACCCGCCGGACGGGAAACCGTCGGGGCCATCCATCGCTCCCCCACGATCACCGCCAGTGCGGCGCCCACGAACACCCATCGCAACCGGATGAACCAATGCAGCTGCAATAACGACATCAGCGCCCCGACGCGATAACCTCCACGCTCAGGATCGGCGGGACCGGGGGCGAGATGAGAATTCGGGTTCACCATGAAACGTACTCTAATCCAGATCAAGGGGGGTTTCAAAGGTATTCGCGGAAAGAACTTACGACCACCACACGTCTCGCGATTCAAAAACGGGGCCTTGTGTACAGCAAAGTCGATAGG
>CAIVHJ010000119.1 GCA_903905665.1 uncultured Phycisphaerales bacterium | reverse complement strand
CAGAAGACGCTGGAATGCCCCGCGCGGTATCCGTCCGGACTGGCGACAGACGGAAAACATCTGTTTGTTGCGGATTGGCGAGAGGCCAAGATATACGAAATCGATCCCGCCGACGGATCGGTGGCGAAGACCATCGCATCGCCGGTGCTCAAACCGCACGGACTGACGTTTGTGAAGGATCGGCTCTACGTCAGCGACGATCACACCGGAAAAATTTGCGCCTTAAACCTTCAGACGAATCTTGTGGAAGATACGTTCGATGCTCCGGACAAAAGCGCTACCGGTTTGGCGGGGGCGGGGGATTCGCTTTTCATTCTGGTCAAAGACAAAATTTATAAGGTTGCGCCGGAGGACGGAACGATTCTGTCGTTTTTTCCATCTCCGGATTCGTCGTGCACGTGTCTTGCGTATGACGGAAAGTATCTTTGGGCGAGCAATCGTTCGAAGGACGAGTTGTACATGATCGAACCGGTGGGGGGGCAGGTGGTGGACATCATCAGTTCCCCCGGTCCCTATCCAGCGGGATTGGCGTGTCAGGATGATGTCGTGTGGAACGTCGATTTTCAAAATCGCAAAATTTATCGTTTGGCGATTCGTGGTCAGGGGGAAAAATATCACGTGTTCAACCCGCGCCGGGCGAACGTGGAGTATCTGTGGGCGTTGAACAATTATGGGCCGGGCGAGGTGAGCGATTTGAGACTGAGCGTTGCGGTTCCGACGAAACTTCCGAACCAGAAATTGCTGGGTGAAATTCAATACAGTGCGCCGCCGGTTCGGCAGGATCAGGATCAGTGGGGTCAGCAATGCGCGATGTTCCAGTGGGCCAGCGTTCCGGCGGGGACGAAGACGACGTTCACGTATCAGGTTCCGGCCGAGGTTTCAGCGATTCGGTATTTTATTTTGCCGGAAGAGACGGGTCGTTTGGAGGACATCCCGGCTGAGATTCGTGAGAAATTCACGGCGGACAATGCGCGGTATTTGATCCACAGCCCCTACATTCAGGAAACGGTCAAACAGATTGTCGGGTCGGAAAAAAATCCCTACTGGATCGCGCGCAAGATTTTCGACTATGTGGGCGAGCATCTGGAATACGAGATCAGCGGGGGGTGGGACGTTCCGGAGGTGGTTCTGAAGCGGGGCAAAGGATCGTGTTCAGAATACAACTATACTTTTGTAGCGTTGTGTCGGGCCGCCGGTTTGCCCGCGCGGTATCAGGGCGCGATCGTCGTTCGCGGAGACGATGCCAGCATCGACGAATTTTTCCATCGGTGGTCGCAGGTGTATCTGCCGAATTACGGATGGATTCCGGTCGATGCCGAACGGGGCGATACGGCGTCGCCGGTGGATCATGCGAAAGCGTTTGGGGAGCTCAACAATCACTTCTTGATCACGACGATCGGCAGCGGCGATTCGGAATACCTCCACTGGAATTACAACTCGTATGCTCATTATCAGATCGGCGGATACAGCAAGATCGAGGAGGACAACTTCGGATTCTGGGAACCGCTGGATGCGACTTCAGCGACGGGCGATTCGGTAAAGGATCAGCCCGAAAAGAATTCTTGCGAACTTCCGGCGCACCCGTAATCGACAGGCTGGAGACCCTCCCCCAACCATCCCTTGAAGAGAGGGGAGTGAAGACGCAAACTCCCTGCTGGCGCAGGGGGCTCTGATAAGCGTCGATGTTGAGGTAGAGATCAATCGAGTTTCAGGGCGGTGACGGTGCCGTCCATGGCGGCGATATAACAGATGCCCTCTTGATCCACGGTAATGGGCGCCATGACGTAAAAGCCGGGAGTGGTCTGATACTGCTTGAGAAGTTTTCCGTCGGATGCCGCGAGCACGCTGAGCAAGCCGCGATTGGAACACACGTAAATTTTATCCTGATGACAGGCGGGAGGGATCGGAAACCGTCCGGCGGGAATCGGAACGGTCCAGGCGACTTCTCCTTTTTGATTCAGTTTGCAGACTTGGTCCTTGAGACCTCGCGTGATCAGGAATTCCCCGTCCGGCGTGACGTTGATGGCGGCGATGTCCTGTGCGATCTGTTTGATCGGCGAGCCGGTTGCGTCATAGGTTCCCAGTAAATATCCCCTGTCGCAGACCCAGAGCGAATCACCGAACATGACCGGCGCGACGTCGGCGGGGGCATAGTAACGCGAAGCCTGGCCATCGCTCGACTTGGGGCCATACACTTTCCATTTCAATTGCCCGGTGTGGCGATCCACGGCATAAAGATAGCCGTCCCATGCGCCGAAGATCAGCAGGTCGTTCCAGAGGCAGGGTCGGCATTCGATGGAATAATCTGCGCGCGAGAAAGTCCAGACCGGCGAGCCGCTCTCCAATTGAAGGGCAAGCAAACGTCCGCCGTTGTCGCCGATATAGGCGCGATCATTGTCGAGCAACGGCGTGCCGTACACCGGAAGTCTGGACTGGAATGACCACTGCATCTTTCCGTCACGATCGAGCGAATAAACTTTGCCGTCGCCCGATCCGAAAACCAGATTCATGCCCGACCAGGCGGGTGTGCCCAAGATTTCCCCGCCGGTTTTGAATTCCCATCGCAGTTGCCCCGTTTGACGATTGACGGCGGTAACGATTCCGTCGGTGCGTGCCAGAACCAGCTGGTCGTCGATGACCACGGGCGCCGCTTTGACGGCGGCGGGAAGGTCCAGTCGCCAGATGCAATTCAGGGAATCTGTGGGAGTTTGAAAAATTGCCGTGCGTAAGTCAGAATCTCCATCGGCGGCCTTGGCGCGAACCGTCAGGAGATGCCGACCGGCGATGAGGTCGGGCAGTTGAATTCGCCACGCGGGTTGAGGTTTGTCGGAACCCAGAAATTGCGCGGGGACGATATTTCCGTCGATTTGGAATTCGGTTTTTCCGTCGTCCAGGTGTTGCGTGACGGTTTTGGGCTTCAGGGTGACATCGAGTTGATCGTTGTGAATGGTGAGCGGTTCAATGATTTGAAAAAGTCGCTGCGCCGGTTTCACAGAAATCGGTTTGTCGAGCAGCGTTTTCCATAGTGGGGCTGCGTTTGTTTCGCCGGATTGCGGATTGTGGAAGTAATGATACAAGACGCGCAATCGCTCATCCTGAAGACTGACGAGCGCATAGCCGGCGTTCTTTCCAAAGGTCGATCCACCCATCGTTCCGTCGATGCCGTCCGTGGTGTCGTATCGGACGCTGTGTCCGTGACCATAAAGCATAAGGACGACGTTGTAGTTGCGAAGCAGATCGATGAAAGTGTCGGATTCGGCGGGATTGGCGAATTCGTCACTCCAGATGGGATGGTGCATCGCCACAAACACCGGCGTTCCGGGAGCGATTGCGTCCAGATCGCGTTTGAGCCACGTCCGAGTCTGGGCGGGGATCGTCGGGATCGGTTCCTGCGGGGTGGCGGAACAGAGCATCACAAAATGGCAGCCGGATTTGTCAAATGAATAATTTTCTCCGCCGTATCGCTGCCGCAAAATGTGCAGCATCGCCACCCAGGTGTTGTCGTGATTGCCGGCGGTGACGTACAGAGGAAAAGGCAACGCCGAGAAGTTCTTTTCAAATTGCGGCCACGTGTCGTCGATCATTCCGTATTCGGTCAGGTCCCCCGTCGCTAAACCGAACGATGGGACGGGAAAGTGAAACCCGAGGTCCTCGACCGTCTGAGGTTGAACGATTTGTTGATTGATCCATGCGAGGGCGTCGGCACCGGGTGGAGGTTGAGGTTCGCCGGTTCGGATCAGATGCGGCGGGATATGAAGATCGGTGATCTGGACGAATGAGAAATTTTCGATGGGTTGTAAAACCGGTTGTGCCGCACAGGCAGGAACGATTCCAATCCAGAACCACAACAACAGAAAAGTGCGTCGTAACATGATGGATTACCGATTCAAAATGTCGTGAACGCCGTCAACCACGCGATCCCAGTTGAACGCGGGTCCGGGGTCCACTTTATTATCGGTGATATGGAAATGACCGACCAGTCCGCTGAAGTTCGCCAGTTCGTCCGGAGTTAAGACGGAGGTTCGCAGGCGGCCTTCGGCATCGCGGGGGTAATCGGGGCGAATTCGCGGGAGAACCCGACACAGCGTGGCGTTGAGTTTGATGAGCGAGTCATACTGGGCATCGGTCAAATCGTATTGGTAGAGGGTTTTGCCCTGCAGTTCTCCCTCGACGACGTCGTTGCGGGAAGGTCGGGCTGCAAAACCCGGAGTGCGAATTCCGCTGTTGGACGCGAGCCGGTCCGGCAGCGTCAGGAGGGTTCGCCCCTGTTCGTCGGCGGCGTACCATTCGTTGAGCGTATTCATATCGGGATAGGCGCCGATATTGGCGATTTCGATGCCGATGCTGCGGTCGTTGGCGGAACCGGCGTGCCAGGCGCGTTCCTTGAGGTCGAGCGTTTGGTAAATGGTTCCATCGACGTCGAGCATGAAATGGACGCTGAGTCCTCGAATGTCATGGAGCACTTCGAAGCATCGCCGCGAAGTTCCGCACACATCGTAATGATACACGAACAGATCGACGTACTGCCGCAACGTCTCAACGTCCCAGCCGTGTTCAATCACCTGCTGAGCCGTTTCGTCGGGAAGGTGGCCTCGGAATGTGCTGTAGCGGATGACGGAATCGCTGACGGGGTTGGAGGGAAATTGCCGGTCCGGGGTAAAGCGACATTCAGCCCGATAGGCGTCGTATCCGCCCGGATCGGTCCACAGCACCACCGGCGCACCGGTATGAAACAACCGCCCACAAACGACGATTTCATCGCCCGATCGTTTTAGCGGTTCCCCCGGCCGACCGAACGGCTGAGGAATTGCACAACCGGATGCTAACAGGACAAACCCGGTGAAAAAGCACGCGTGTGATTTAATGTTGTGAAAGATTTCCACGCAATCAACTACAAGCATCACCATATTGATGTGATCAATGTGGAGAATGCCTAGTCACTGTTCCAAGTTATGAAATCCGGACACCCATTAATTATTTCCACGCCCTGACCATTAAAGGTGTTGCTGTTACATCCGAGAGGCGCATGAGAATTGACCGTTCCTGGAAATCCATAGAACGTTAGTGACACTGGACCCACGACTGGCATGGTACCGAACAGTGCTGCTGAGCGAACGGACGCCGAATGCCCATCGAAGAAGACGGTATTGGTTCTTCCGTCCCGTCGATTTGTGCGAACATTTGCGCTCGAAGTGCTACGCCAGGTAGCATCATATGTGTAATTTGAAAATCCCTTGGCAAAATGGGGTGCCCAATAAGGTAACGCTATTCCGGACCACCCCCATTGATATGTGCCTTCCTGTACGAGTTCGGGCCTGAGACTCGTGTTGTATCGATACCATGCATCGGCGATCATCCATTCTTCGGAGGGTTTGTTGATTTGGCTGATGGGTACAGGAGGAAATGCGTCTGCGAGGGCCTGCTCCGGTGCGGTGGGACTGGAAATATTGTAGATACTGAAACCAAAGTAATGCGGAGGGGTTGTTATGCGGTAATGCTCCGTCGACATCCCTGCAGTTTGCTGGATTCGTTTTACCGTAACACCGTCGGATTCCCACACAATCGAATCAGGACCGACATTATTAAGGGCATAGTCGAAAGGAGGCATAGGGCGGCCTGTGGTTCTGTAAAAATTGTCGAAGCTCTCGTCGGAATTGATTTGCTGCATCGTAGGACACGTGGAGATGGTGTCGGTGATCGGGTTGGATTTGATGTCCGAAGCTTGAAACATCATCCTCAGTTTCCAGGTCAAGTAACGCTCCTGAGCCCTTTGGGCCTCCGCAACGGTATGATGATAATAACTGCTGTTGGGGTCATTGATCATTGAGTCGAGCCCCTGCTTGCGATAGACGGCAGGGTGCAGAGGACCGGGGAGTCTATCGTTATAAATCTGTACGTACATCGTGACGCCCTGACCGAGCGTTCTCAGATTGGTCAGGCACAGCAGGGCCTTTGATTGTTCCTTCGCTGCTGCGAGAGAAGGCAGCAGGATCGCGATCAGCAGACCGATGATGGCGACGACGACGAGAAGCTCAATGAGCGTGAAAGCCGAACGGTTCTTTGTTCCCTGATCAGGCATAGT
>CAIVHJ010000118.1 GCA_903905665.1 uncultured Phycisphaerales bacterium | reverse complement strand
TGCCGTCCGGGTTGGTCACCACATTGGAACCCAACACGGGCATCTCCATGGCTGGAGAATCATAAATGACATTCCACGAACCGGCGCCGCTTCCCCCGGTCGTGCTCCACTGCAAGGGTGAAATCACGAACCAGATGACGTCGCCGTTCCACTCGCCCATGGCAATTGATCCGCCCTGACCAAAATATCCCCAATTGGTGGAGTCGGGAAGAATCGTGGTGTCGTCAGCAACGATGGGAGTGGCATCTGCAATCAGTCCCACCGCACTCGCCGAAAAAGCACTCGACGGGCCGACAGTGGTCAGATAGCCGTAGTAGTCACCGAACACTTCTGAATCATATCCTTCGCCCGGTTCCAGCAACACGGGTTCATTGGCGGGATCGCTCACGTCCAAGAGGTACATACCGTTCTGACCGCCGTCGTCGGAAAACAGAATCACGCCCTTGTCCATCTTGTACTGGAAGCCGCCTCCGATGCCGCCTCCCGGCCCGGCAAAGGCCACCGGGGCATCGTCCGGGTTTTCAATATCATAGACATAAAACATATCATCCTGGCTATTCACTGCTGCCACTGTCATCGTTTCCGCGTCAACCAAAACCTGCGGGACACTAAAGGTACTCGTGGCTTCGCCCGGATTGCGGCTGAAGGAGATAATCACCGGCACGGCGCCGCTGACATCGATGATTTTGATCATGAAGCCGTCCGTTACGTCGCCGGGACTATTGATGGTTGCAATGTAATTGCCATCCGCTTGAATATGACCCGGATCGGAGATACCTACAGGAATCGTACCCAGTCGGACATCCGTCAACGGAATCGCCGTCAGAGTGTCGGTTTCGGTGTCGTAGATAGAAACCTGGAAATCGGTGTCTCCACCGGTGGGACCGGTCAGTGCAATTTTCTTGCCGGCGACCGCAAAACTGTTGGGACGGAAATCAGCTCCTCCGGGGATGCCCCGTCCGGCAGTGTCTCCCGCTGAGGGAACCATGTAGTTCACACCGTTGGGCGATTGGTCTTCGGCAACATCGGTATAGGCGATGATGTCATCACCGATCTCAATGCGTGCCATCGCGTGTATGGGAATACCACTGTTGACCACATCCAAGACCACTCCGCCACTGTTGTCATTGGTATTCTCGTTGGAGCCACCGGAGTTATCGTTGACATTTCCGACATTGTCGTTGGCGTTACCGGTGTTATCATTTCCGCCGCCGTTTTGGCTGCATCCAACAGCACCCCACATTGCCACTATGGCGGTGAGGCAGAGGATTTGACCTAGTTTAATCGCACCATTTTTTCCACTCATGAAGATTTCCTTTCTTTTTAGTCCGGTTTCTGTAATAAGCCTTGCAGAATTCTGTAAAGCAAGACTCAATAGGATACGGGTTTTGGTAGTCCTGTCAATGCCGATTGCGCCATTGGGTGTGCGTTCTTATGCACCCGCGATGATCATGTGAGTCAATATACAACTCAATCTGACCGGTTTCTGAGGGTGTGCTGGATAGCGCAAATAAGATGTGGAAAACGGGGATCCGTGCAATACTGTTCGGTACGAGGAATGCGTGGGATCGGGATGGAAAATCGGACACGCGCGTTTTGGGAAGCAGGTGGATTGGGTCGTCTTTTTTTATTTCTTTTTCGTTCGGGGTTTTCTTCTGGGTCTGAGGGTGGATTCTAATTCCAGCAACCGGGCGGTCCTGACCTGCCAGACGGGACTACCATAGGACCTGTTCCGATCGACGGATCTTCGCAGGCGCTGCAAATCCTGTGAGGTCTCCAGTGAATTGATCTGTTTGATCCACTCCTTGCCTGAATCAATGGGCCAAACGTTAAGCCGTGCGTCGGAACAGGTTGCTTCTTTGATTTGTCGTCATAGCCTGCAACCACCACTATTCCCTGCGTGTCAAACAGAACCAGTTCGCTATGGAATTCTGGTGTTTAAATTATTTCCACAGTCGGGATGGATCGGCAACCCGTTGCTCTACCACAGGATAAGTATGCATCATCAAAGATATTCAAAAAAGTCCCGCCGCGTGGGCTAAAATGTTGTATATTTCAAGAGACTGACCTTTGCATGTCTCTTGTGACCCAAAAGAGCCGTTCTCAATGAAACACGACGATAGTTCACTCCGAGAAATTCTTGCCGAGCACACGATGCCGGGGGATGAAACCTTAGTCCAACCGGCCCAAGCGGAACATGATCCACAAACGATCCAATGTCTGACTTGCGGTCACCGCTGCGTGATTCCGATCGGGCGGCATGGGATATGTCGTGTGCGATTTAATCGTGATGGGCAGCTTCGGGTTCCGGCGGGTTACGTAGCTGGGCTGCAAATCGACCCGATCGAGAAAAAACCGTTTTATCATGCTTTTCCAGGTCGTGAGGCGCTATCATTCGGTATGCTGGGCTGCGATTTCCATTGCAGTTTCTGCCAGAACTGGGTGAGCAGCCAGACGTTGCGGGATGACCGGGCTGTTGCCCGCATCCAGCCCATTACCCCGCGCGACATGGTGAATCTGGCGGTTACCCATAACGTGCCGGTCGTGGTGAGCACCTACAACGAACCGCTGATCAGCAGCGAATGGGCGGTCGAGGTTTTTAAGGTGGCGCGGCAGC
>CAIVHJ010000117.1 GCA_903905665.1 uncultured Phycisphaerales bacterium | reverse complement strand
GGTTCGTACCTTACCCCGTGTGCGCCGTTGGGTCGGTGCGAAACTGATTCTCTATCATGCGCGACTGAGACTTCGGAGGACCGCAGCCTGAGCTTCATACAAAAAGTTGTCGCGCAGGGGGCTCTGATTCCTTGGCCGAAATCCCCACGGAAGCACACGCCCTCAGCCTGTTCTTCATCGGGTACCCGCCCGGAGTCTTGGGCAACTCCACAATCTTGGTCAGCAGCTTCGTAATGGAATCGTTGGCGGTGATGCTCAATTATTGTAACGCCCTTTAGCCTCAAATTCCGGCATTTTGATGCCAGAAACCCCAGTCAACAGTCGATATAACCGTAGAGCCACAACAGACCTGCAAGAGCTTCGGAGACGTCCCATGCCACTGATGCAAGCGGATATTCGGAACCACTACGAAAAGTATTGGTCAGATGCCGCCGCCCAAGGCAGTATCACTTACAGCAATCAGGTTGAAGATGCCGTTGCCTATCCTGTCTATGAACAGTTGATCGCTGACCTGAGGCTGGAAGTAGACCAGGGCCGAATCCTCGACGTCGGCTGCGGTTCGGGAAGATGGCTGCGATTCCTGCTGGAACATCACCAACCCAAGTACTTTTTGGGAATTGATGTCGCCAGATCATCGATCGACCTGCTCCAGCAGTACCATAGCCGCAATGACCGGGGAGTGGAAGTGGAATTCCGGCAAGCCGACATCACCGACCCTCATTTGCACCTGGATGGTCAATTCGATTTGATCAATGTGGGCAATGTGCTGTTTCACATCCCGGAGCAGAATCTCTTCGCCCAGGCGCTGAAGAATCTGGCCTCCCTGCTAGCCCCGGAGGGTAGAATGGTCAGCACAGAATACTTGCCGCGAAGTACCATGCGCACCGAATGGATGCTGGTTCGTAGTCGCTTTGAGTTCGAGCAGGCCCTGCAGACCGCAGGACTGCGCCTCGTCGAAGTGCGAGCCTCCTGCTTTTTCGCTAATGACCCCATGGGCATAGATGGACACGATCAAGGTACGCGTCTTAACTTCAATCAAGTAAGATCAACGATGCAGTCCATCTTGCGTTCCAATCTCGAGGAACAGACTCGTACCTTCATGGTCAATTTCTTTGCCATGATCGATCGAGCTCTACTGGCTTTCTGCAGTGAGCGGATAGCCCAAATAGATTTACCCTCGCAGAAGCTGGCCGTTATCGAACGTCTCGAAAAGCATCAATGAAGTTACGGCACAAGCAGATTGCGCGACGGGGCAAATCAGCAACCGGCTTCTTGGGGATTGATTAGAGGCAAGAGGTCCGGGTCAGAGATCTCCGGTTCTTTCAGAGTGAATGGTCCACCATGTCTCGAATAGATGTCCGTCGCATTACCGATCAATCTGTGGCCGCAAGTGGAACAGTAGGATAACAGGGACAGTCACCGATCATTGTCTTCGTTCTCGGTTTCTTTCTTGTTCTTACTGATAAAGGCAGAATTCGGCGGTCCAAACGGTTTTCCAGTCTCGCCATTTCGCAGGGTCGCTTGCCTACAGGATCATTTAACAAGGGCGATTTCAGTAATGGGTGGGCATGGTGAGCCTGGCGAACTGACTGTATGTTAACAGGCGGGACTTCGGTTTTCCAATTTCTCACCCACCGATTGAACCTTCCGAGTGAGTCTCATAGAATGGACGACGTTTGTCAGGGAATAGGATTCTATTGGGAACGATATGCAAGGAAGCGAGACGTTTATGGCGGAACTGGCGTATTTGAACGGGGTTTGGGGGCCGATCGACCAAGCCAAAGTATCCATCGAGGATCGAGGGTTTCAGTTTGCGGACGGGGTGTATGAGGTGATGCTTTTCCACGGGCGGCAGCCGCTGTTGCTGGAGGAGCACCTGGAGCGGCTGGTCAACAGTTGCCGCGAGATTCATCTTGATGTGAATTTTGAGAAACTCCATCTGAAAGACGTCATCCACGAAGGGGTGCGACGTGCGGGTTTTGACCACACGATGGTTTATTTGCAATTGACGCGGGGAGTGGCGCCGCGAAACAAAAAGACCCGGCGGGTTTTCGAGCCCGCCGGGCCGCGTCGTTCGAATTCGACCCTGTATTGGTAACTTCCTGGTCCCCTTCGTATCGGGGCAGGGTCTCCACTACTGTAGCACAATGGTCGCTTTCTTGATGTAGTCCAGACGGGGAAACTGGCCGTTCAAATACGCCAGTTCCGCCATAAACGTCTCGCTTCCTTGCATATCGTTCCCAAT
>CAIVHJ010000116.1 GCA_903905665.1 uncultured Phycisphaerales bacterium | reverse complement strand
CGGCTGCACGTCGTAATGACCATAAACCAGTATCGTCGGCCCATCCGATGGACCCGTATCGGCAAAAACCAGCGGATGTTTGGCGGTTTCCCAAATCTCCGCTTTCAATCCCGCTCCTGCCAACTGATCGCGAACAAACTGACAGGCTTGACGAACGTCATCCTTGTTTTCCGAAGCCGTGGAAATGCTCGGAATCTTCAAAATGGCATTCAAACGATTCACAAAATCCTGCTCATGGTTTTTGATGTACTGCTGCACTTCGTTCATCATGACAAATCCCCGTCTGGTAACAGATGAAACATACCCATACCCGATTTACCCAGACCAACACAAAACACCATGATTTTAGAGCAAATCCAGTTCGATGAACAGACCATGCAACGGCAGAAACTTGCTGCGCAGAACGACAGAATACTGGACTGTTTCACAAAAAGTCGTTCATCGTTCAAAAAAGCATCTGCAGTTGACCTTTGTAGTAGAGGGCGGTGAGGTCCATGCTCCAAGCGATCATGACGTGAATCACGAAACCGATCCAAATGGAACGGCTCCACAGCGAGAGCGTCCCCAGTCCCAGACCGGCAAGGATCGATCCGAGCGTCTCAGGAAACGGTTTGCCGAAGTGAATCATGCAGTACGGAACCGTCATGATCGGAACGGAGTAAAAACCGAATCGCTCCTTCAAGCCGTGCGTCATGAATCCCCGGAAAAAAAACTCGACGGAAAAAAACTGGACCCCATAGATCAGTTCCCATATCAGCAAATCGAACCAGCTTTTACCGGCGTCTTTGTAGAACGGATAGGTGGCTTGAAAACTCGGGGTTTTTCCGAAGATAATCACGAGCGCCGCCACTGCGCCAATCGAAAGCACGACAATCCACCACCAACGCCAACAACCCGCCAGGCTGAGTCCGAAGTCCCGCAATCGTGCGCGAAAGACGAATTTGATCATAAAGATGGGGAGGACGACGTAGTACCCCAGATGGGCCGCGACCCAATAGCCCAGTTGCCACAACCGGCTTCGCGGCGGCGTGTTCATGGCGGCCAGAAGATGATCCCGCCAATCCGAACATCCCAGCCAGTTCAACGGCGAGAGCAGCCACGAGAAAACCTTTGAATCGAACTGTCCGAAATACCGGGACAGCATCAATATGACCGACGAACCGATCAATACCCACATTACCCGCCGATCCCACGGTCGGGGCAAAACATCGCCAAGATGCAAAGATTCGTTCAGCATGAGGGCAAAGCGTAATTGGTCAGTATGGGAAATGTCAAGCGCAGTCGTGATTTCGGCGAATCGGGTTATTCCGTTCCCATGAACCCAAGTGAAGACAATCGACTCCTCGTGGGTTACAATTCGAGCGATTTTGAGCATTACGATTTGCGGAGGATGTCGGCGATGTATTCAAAACTGTATTGCTGGGTGGTCGGTTTTTGTCTCGCTTTTATTGCGATAGGTTCCGTATGGGCGTTGGGGAATCCGGGTTCGGCGCTGGGACGGCTGGATTTTCGCCAGGTGGTGCGTGACGCCAAGGAAAAAGTTTTTCCAGCCGTGGTGTTCATCAAGTGTCTCCGCGAAAGCAATGAAAGCGGCAAAAAAATTTCCGAAGAGGTATCCGGAAGCGGTGTGCTGGTTTCGTCGGACGGTGAAGTGGTAACCAACTGGCACGTGGTGGACAAAGCCGTCGAAGTGCGATGCCTGTTGTATGACGGACGGGCGTATGACGCCAAAATCCTTGGCAGTGACAAGGATGTCGATCTCGCTTTGCTCAAGTTGCAGCGATCAGCGGAAGACAACCTGCCACTTCCATTTGCCGTTTTCGGGGATTCAGAAATTCTGAAGGAAGGCGATTTTGTGATGGCGATGGGTGCTCCGTGGGGGATGAGTCGGTCGGTATCGATCGGCATCATTTCCTGCACACGCCGCTATCTTCCCAACGCCGGCGAATACAGTCTTTGGCTTCAGACTGATGCGTCCATCAGTCCCGGAAATTCCGGCGGACCGCTGGTTAATACCAACGGCGAAATCATCGGGATTAACGCGCGGGGAATGTTCTTCGGCGGCGATCTGGGATTTGCGGTTCCGGCGACCACCGTGCAAAACGTTATTCAGCAGTTGCGGGAGCACGGTTCGATGAACTGGAGTTGGACGGGGCTGCTGTTGCAGCCGATCCGCGACTTCAACCGCAACATGTATTTTGACGCCGCCGAAGGCGTAATCGTGGCGGGAACCGAACCGGACAGCCCGGCGCGCTCGGCTGGAATCCAACCGAAGGATCGGATTATCCGAATCGCAGGTCAGCCGGTCACCGGAATGACCGAGGAAGACCTGCCGATGATTCGGCGGATGCTCGGACTGCTCCCGAAGGATCAACTCGCGAAAATCGAGATGGTCCGAGGCGACAAGTCGATCTCGATCGAACTGACTCCTCGGGAAAAAGGCAAAGTCGAAGGGGACGAGCGGGCTTGTCCGCGATGGGACCTGAGCGTCAAAACGATCAATCAGTTCGACAATCCGGATTTGTATTTCTCACAGAAGGAAGGCGTATATATCTTCGGGGTCAAATCACCCGGCAACGCTCAGAACGCGGGTTTGCAATCTCAAGATATCATCCAAAAAATTGACGGACGGGACGTGAAGACGCTGGACGACATCCAGTCGATTCATGCCCAGTCTCTCGAAGACATTTCGACCCGGCATCGTTTGTTGTTCACAGTCCTTCGCAACGGATTGCAGCGACAAGTGGTCCTCGACATTTCGAGAGACTATGAAAAGGAATGATGAAAGTAGAACGATGAACGTGGAATGGTGACCAATAAACAATCAGAGCTTCCGGCGCCAGCCGGGGATTGTCTCCCTCCCCTCCCTTCAAGGGAGGGGTTGGGGGAGGG
>CAIVHJ010000115.1 GCA_903905665.1 uncultured Phycisphaerales bacterium | reverse complement strand
TCGGCGGTGAGGACGTGTTCGACGTTGAGGATCGCGAGCAAATCGGATTTCATTTTGTAAATCCCGCTGATGAAACAACTATCGATGCCCTGGACATTGGCGGGAGGAGGTTCGATATCTCTGTTTTGAGCTTTGACGACGTCGGCGATGCAATCCACGAGAAGCCCGATTCGTTCACCGCCGGAGACTTTGACGATGACGTTTCGGCTTTTGTCGGAGATGACGGTGGGTGACATCTGCAGAATGGTGCGCAAGTCGAGCACGGTAACGACCTCGCCGCGCAGGTTGACGACCCCGCGAACGGACTGGGGCGCCTGGGGGACGGGTGTGATTTCGAGATGGCGGTTGATTTCCTGAGCGTGCTGGAGGTCGATGCCCATCAACATGTCACCGATGTAAAACGTGGCGAATTCCAATTCGGTGCTTGCGCCGGTCTGTCTTTGGGATTTGGGTTCTTCGGTCATTGTCGCGGTGCTCATGTTTGATTTCCTATGAAGATGATTTTGTAATCTCCGAACGGATACCTGCTTTGTGTTTCGCCGCCCGACGAGCGTTTATGGGGTCGTCGAGACGACGGTTTTTGTTTTTTTGATTAGTCGCGAGACGGCGGTTATCAGTTTGTCACGATCCATTTTGATCTGGTAGTCGTCCACACCGGCCTGAGTGCCTTTTTCGAGGTCCTCCTCACCAGCGAGCGCGGTGACGGCGATGACCGGCAGGTGAGAAAAGTCGGGATCGGCTTTGATGCTGCGCGTCAGTTCCAGACCGTCCATGTGGGGCATCTGGACGTCGGTGACGACGAGATCAAACGGTTGATCGGCGTGGCGCAGGGTTTGCCATGCTTCTCTTCCGTCGGGGCAGGCGGAGACCTCGTAGCCTTCGGCGGTAAGGAACTGGGTTATTTGATTGCGGAAGAAGTCGGAATCCTCCGCCAGCAAAATTCGATGGGTGGTCCCTTTGGATTTTTTGACGCGATCTTCTTTGAGTTTGGCGAACCATTCGGGGTGCGCTTTGCTGGCGAGTTCGAAGAGGTCAACGAGTCGGGTGGTACGATGATCCACGATGATCGAACCCATGATGCCGGGTTCGCGGAAGGTATGGGCGTCGATGGCGGTGGGGATGTTTCGGATGTCCACGAGATCGGGGGCGACGAGTCCGATTTCGCGTTTGCAGACTTCAAAGACGACGACATAGACGGTGTTTCGGGGGGGTCGAGGTTTGGCGGTGAGGTATTGTTCGAGGCTCAGCAGCGCCAGAGACGTTTTGCGATATTGCAGGACTTCCTGCCCGCCGACGCCGTCGATTTGGTCGGCGCGGATGCGTTCGATCCGCGAGACGAGTTGCATGGGGATTCCGAATTGTTCGCTCGGATCGTTGGTGAAGAGCAGGACCGACTGGGTTTCTTCGGAGGATCGAATCGACGATTCCTGATCGGTTCTTGCAACTTCGTCGGATTCGGGCATGGTGAGTTCGGCGAATTTGGCGATACCGGCGACGTCGAGAATGAGCGCGACGCGACCGTCGCCCATGATGGTCGCCCCGGCGAGGCAGGAGCATTTTTTCATGTGCTTGCCCATCGGTTTGATGACGATTTCCTGAGAATCGTGTAGGGCATCGACGATGAGTCCATATCGCAGGTTTCCGTTTTCAACGACGATGATGTTGATGGCGCCGGCGGCAGTATCGCCCCGACGGTCGGAAGTGTCTCGTCGTTCAATGCCGGGAGGCGGGTTGGCGGAGGAACCCTTGCGTCGGTCGGTGAGTTTTTCGCGGTGGTTGTCTTTGAGTTCCTCTTCTTTGGCGTCGTAAAATTTCGATTGGATTTTCAGGATTTGGCTCAGTCGGACCAACGGGAGCAGCGTGCCTCGCAGCCGGAGGACTTCGGCGCTTTTGACTTTTTCGATTCGTGTTTTGGTTTCGCTGGGTTTGATTCGGACGAGTTCGCCGATGTTAACCTGCGGGATGGCGAAGCGTTCGTCGCCGCACCGAACGACAAGCGAGGGAATAATCGCGAGCGTCAGGGGAAGTTTCACGGTGATGGTGGTTCCGACGTTGACGGTGGTGTCGATTTCGACGGTTCCACCAAGCGCCTCGATGTTGGTTTTGACGACGTCCATGCCGACGCCTCGGCCGCTGACGTCGGTGACTTTTTCGGCGAGGGAGAGCCCGGGATGGAAGATGAGTTGGACGGCTTCGCGGTCGGTCATTTCACGGGCGCGATCGGGAGGGAGGATGCCTTTTCCGACGGCTTTTTTCCTGACTTTTGCGCCGTCGATTCCGGCCCCGTCGTCGGTGATGGAAATGTTCACCTTGCCGCTCTGGTGAAACGCTCTGAGCCAGACGGTGCCGGACGATTTTTTCTTTTTGGCGGACCGTTTATCGGCGGGTTCGATACCGTGATCGACGGCGTTGCGGATGAGGTGGGTGAGGGGGTCGTTGATGGCTTCGATGATTTTTTTGTCGAGTTCGACTTCCTTTCCCTCGACGACGAGTTCGACGTCTTTTCCGAGTTGACGGCTGAGGTCACGGACGATGCGCGGGAATTTGTTGAAGACGTTGGCGATGGGTTGCATCCGGGTTTGCATGATGGCGTCCTGCAGTTCGCTGGTGACCTGATCGAGTCGCGCGGCGACGGTGTCGAGGCCGTGTCGGTCCTGACTGTTGATGGCCTGCAGAAGTTGATTTCTACCGAGGACGAGTTCACCGGCGAGGTTCATGAGGCTGTCGAGCACTTTGACGTTGACGCGCAAAGTTCCGCCATCGGACGAGAGCGATCCCGATGCGCCTGACGGTTTGGGCGAATCGGCAGTTTCCGGTTCCGTTGTGGTAACTTCAGTAATTTCCGGTGTTGTGTCTGACATAATGGAAGACTCCTCTGACGCCGTCGGGGGCGTGCGGGTTTGTGTGTTGGCCACGGGCGATTCGGTCGGTGATTCTGCAGACGGTTTTGGATGATCCGAAACGATCGGATCGAAAATGTGATGGACGCGGCTGACGGGAAGTTCCAGAGCACCCGCCAGCTCGACTGCGGGAAGCGATGAACTCATCAGGACCATGAAGATAAGCGAAGGCGGGAGTTGATCGCTCAGGTTCCCCACTCCGGACGTGCTGATGTAGCTGTCGATCAGTTCGCCTTTTTGATAAAGTTGCCTGAGGAATGCAATGGGCGTCCTGCCGCGAGTATGAACATCCTCCATCAGATCGACCTGCAGAGCATAAATGTGATGTCCCAGCCGCTGACGCCCGACGACGTCCATTTTGCGAATCATCATGAACGCCAGATCGCCGTTGGGCAGTTCGATATCCATTTCTCCTTCGATCATCTCCTGCGTCTGAGGCGAGACGGTTTTTTCGAGCGATTGTTTGAGGCGCCGGATAGATC
>CAIVHJ010000114.1 GCA_903905665.1 uncultured Phycisphaerales bacterium | reverse complement strand
CAATTCTCGCTCTGGAGTCCGAAGAAACCCAACGTCCTTCGATGCGTAACACACAGATTGATTCTGAAATCGATGCAATTGTGCTCAAAGCCATCGAAAAACAACCCGACAGAAGATACCAGTCCATGGATGCCTTCGCCGACGATGTCCGACGCTATTTGCACGGAGAAGCAGTTCTCGCCCATCCGCCACGAGTGATGTACCAGCTCCACAAACTGATTCTCCGGCACAAACTTCCCTTCGCCTTCGCCGGCATCCTCATCGCGGTCATGATTGGATTTGGAGCCGCGACGAGTTTGCTTTGGCGTCAGGCAGTTTCCGCCCAGAAAAATGAAGCACAGTCCCGAAAAACCGCTGAAAGAATGAACCAGTTCCTCAGAAATATGCTGGAATCGGCCGATCCATATCACAGCGGGCGGACGGTCACCGTTCGGGAAGTTCTCGACCAGACGGTTCGCGACCTTCCGACTGAACTGCGAAATTATCCTGAAGTCGAAGCCGCAGTGCGCTGCTCGTTGGGAACCACCTACCAAAGCCTGGGGCTATATGATCCAGCGGAGAATCAGTTGCGTTTATCGCTACAGATGCGACAAAATCTCTTTGGTAACGATCATCTCGATGTCGCAGAAAGCCTTCATGCGCTCGGTTGCCTGATGAAAGATAAAGGCCAGTTCGCTGAAGCCGATTCCTATTTGCAGCAGGCTCTTCAAATGCGCCAGACGTTGTTGGGAGAGAAACATCCTCTCCTGGCAGAGTCGTACCGAGAAATCGGGGAACTGCACCTGATCGAAGGTGACTTCCAGGAATCCGAATCGACGCTCCAGCAGGCATTAGCGATTCTCAACCAGGACGGAATTCCGCACAACTCACCCGAATACGAAAAATGCCTCAACGTCCTCGGAATGCTATTAATCAAGACGGGAAAATATCAGGACGCAGAAGCAACGCTGAAGAACTCGCTCGATATCAGCCAGACGATTTGGGGCCCACAACACCCGGAAATTGCCAAGAACCTCAACCAGATCGCAAAACTCAAACGCGAACAGGGCGACTATAACGCCGCAGAGGAATATTTTCGCCAGACCCTTGAGATGAATCGGTTTTTGCTGGGCGAGGAACACTCGGTAGTTTTTGTAAATCTCAACGATCTGGCGAAGCTGCTCATTGATAAACACGATGCCGAAGCCGCCGAGATCCTTCTCCGGCAGGCTCTGGACATGGGCAGCAAACTGCTTGGGAATTTGCATCCCGACGTGATCACCTGTCGAAACAACTTGGCGACGATTCTGTTTCAGCGGGGTGAATTCGATGCGGCGGAACCGCTTTTCCGAGAGGCGGTCGAAATCGATCGCCAAACATGGGGCGATCGTCATCCCGATCTGGCTTCTAGTTTAAACAACCTCGGTACGTTGCTTCTTGCCGAGAAAAAAAATCTTGACGAAGCACAATCTCTGCTTGAAGAGGCTGTGCAAATGAGCAAAGAACTGCTGGGAGAAAAGCATCCTCTTGTGGCTACTCGCGTGTTCAATCTGGCTAAGGTATTTCAAGCCGAGGGTAACCTGGATGCCGCCGAATCAAATTTCCGTGAGTCGCTGAGCATTCGACAGGAAGTCCTGGGACCCGAGCACAAACACACCGCCCAAAGCCTGATCGGGCTTGGGATGCTATACGAAGCCAAACAAGATCATGCCGCGGCGGAGCCATTGATTCGTGAGACACTGAAAATTTACCAAAATATCTTACCCCCGGATGATCCATTCATCCCATACACCGCCAGCGCATTGGGTAGTTGTCTCACCGGCTTGGGAAAGTATGAAGAGGCGGAATCGCTCTTGACCGAAAACTACATTCTCTTGACGCAAAATCCCAAAGCCAATCCGAAAGAATTGTCCAAGATTCTAAATCGACTCGTCGAACTTTATGACAAGATGAACAATCCGAAACAGGCTGAGCATTATAGGGAACTGCTTCAAAATCTGCCGAGAACCCCTGCATAAAGCACGAGATTCCTCACCAACAAAAAAACCCCAGCTTCGCTTCCGAGAGCGTTGCCAAGGCTGAGGAGAAGAGGAAGGAGAAGAACGACTTCAGAGTTACTATTCAATACATTTCTATTGGCGTCAAACGAAAAAGACGCGACACAACCTGTTGGAGCCCAAATACATCTATAATGCCATTCGTTTGCTTTATCTCCTTGGTTATTCGGCCCTTGCTCTGTCAATCTGTACCGATTACGTAGCCGATTGAAGAAACCCCGCCGCCGTATGAAACGGCAGTATCAGAGCAACTTCTTGACCTGATCTACGATGTGTGTCGCAGAAAGTCCATAATGCTCCATGAGTTCTTCCGGAGTTCGAGCGGATTTTGGGATTCGCTGCAAATGAACAGATTCAACTCGGTACAGACCTGACTGGGCGGCCGCTTCAGCAATCGCACTCCCCCAACCACCCATGTAATTATCCTCGACGACCAAAATTTGACGATGGGTTTGATCCGCACATCGCCAGAGTGTCTCAAAATTCATCGGCAGACAATAGGCATCCACCAAAGCACATGAAATACCTTGTTGTTCAAGCAGCCGACACGCATTCAGGGCCTCATGTACCATCACGCCGCCAGCCACCAAGGTAAGCGCTGTTCCTTTCCGAAGAACCTTGCACTCCCCCACCTCAAACGATTCCCGCGTGTCATAGATGAACGGAACATCGGGTCGATGAGTTCGCATGTAACACAATCTACGAAGATTCGCCATGTGTTCCGTCAAGCGAATAGCTGCTACAGCGTCAGCGGGTTGAAAGATGTGACAAACGGGCCGTCCCTGCTCATCTGCTACTCCCGTGAGGCTTCTAAAAAACGCCACGTCCACCAGCGCCATCTGCGAGGGTCCGTCCGAAGCCGGCCCCAAACCCACGTGCGACCCCACCAATTTGACATTGGCTCTGCTAATCATCGCCAATTCCACCTGATCGTATGCTCGAACAATGAACTTCCCGAAAGAATTCGCGAATGGAATCTTCCCGCCGGCGGCTAAGCCCACCGCAACCGAGATCATGTTCTGTTCGGCAATTTTGCATTCGACGAAACGATCGGGATACCGCCCGGCAAAATAATCCGCAAATGTCGAATTGCTCACGTCTCCGTCCAGCACCACGACTTCCGGATTGACCCCGCCCAGTGCACTCAAAGCCGCTCCATAAGCCCGGCGAGTGGATAGTCGCTTCTTTTGCAGAGCTTCTGCTAAACCTGCAGATTCCAGCACTCCTACCACCTCTGGCAAGGTAATCGAATCTCTTATTCGTATTGAAGAACCGTTGTCTTTGCCTGTCGATCTGCCAAGGCCCTCAATCGGGGAACGGGATTGGGCTTCCACTTCGGCCGCCATACGGTCCAAAGAGGCGTAGGCCGCGGGAAGTTTGTCTGCTGAAAGCGGTTTGCCGTGAAAATTGCCGCCCTGTAATGAAGATACGCCCCAACCCTTGATCGTTTTTGCGACAATAGCATACGGTTTGTGCGCCGTCTCGAATTGACTCAGGGCATGTAGAATCTGCTCTGGGTCGTGGCCATCGATGATGCATGAATCCCACCCATAGGCCGCCAGTTTTTGATGTAACACTTCCGCAGATTGTTGTGGCGAAACGTGATTGGCTTGGCCTTCACCGTTGCAATTAAAAATGGCGCAGACGTTGGTCAAATTGTGATCCACGATAAAATCCATGGCTTCCGCAATCTGCCCCTCTCGACTTTCTCCATCTCCAACAATGCAGAAAATTCGCCGATCGTGATGATCCAGCCTCGCCGCCTTGGCCAAACCCGCCGCTATCGACAAACCCATTCCTAAAGAACCCGTCGCTGCATCGAAAAAAGGAAAACCTGCTGCCGGGTTTGGATGACCATCAAGTACGCTGGAAAATGTACGAAGACCATCAACCTCCTCGCGTTTCAATCTATAACAGTGCTCCAAATCGTGCCCGACGACCCCCCCCAAATCGGCGTACGCCGCATAGACGATGGGAACGGCGTGTCCCTCAGACAAGACCAGCCGATCGGACCTCGGATCCCAAGGATTCGCGGGATCAAACCGCATTTTGCCGTACATCAAAACGGCGACAATATGCGACAAAGATAGCGAACTGGAGGGATGTCCGGCACCGGCTCGTGTGGTCATTTGAACCACTAACTTTCCAAGATCGATCGCTTTGGTCTGAAAAAAACTGGTATTCAAGATGGGAAACCTCCGATTCCAACAAAAAATAGTAAATCGGGTAAATAACCGACGCTAACTATCTGGCAGCAACGACACTGGCGTCAGGATGATGGATTCGTTTTTGAGTCCCAACATCAATCCCGACCATTTAAGAGTGCAAAATACCAAACGCACATTAAACTTCAATCAACCATTAGGTCGTTAGACATCGCAGAGATCTCAATTAAATGATGATTATAGAGCCTTCTGAATAACCTTGACAGGCATGGTAGATTGTGGGGAGTGTTGGATCAAGGCAATCTTTTGAGCAAGGAGGCGAGCGATGGAACGACGACTGGCAGAACGAAGTTTTGTCGATGAGATGACCTGTGACCT
>CAIVHJ010000113.1 GCA_903905665.1 uncultured Phycisphaerales bacterium | reverse complement strand
TAACCCCCCTCCCTCTCAGGGAGGGGTTAGGGGAGGGTCAACTCCGCAACTCTTAAACTCCTAAACCCCTGAACTCTCTAATTCCTTCTACCGCGGCATTCAGCGATTCTTGATTCCGCAATCATCATTCCGAATTCCGCATTCTCTTCGCTGCCCGCTGTCGGCTTATCCATCCCGCATACCATTCCCCGCTCGCCTTGATGGTTCGTTTCTGCGTCTTAAAATCGCATCGAACCAACCCGAATCGCTTGTCAAAACCCGCCGCCCATTCCAGATTATCCATCAGCGACCACACAAAATATCCCCGCACGTCCACCCCTTCACTCCTCGCCTGCTCCATCGCTGTCATGTGCTCTCGAAGATACGAAATCCGATCCTGATCGTCCACAAATCCGTTCTCAACTGCCCGATCCCCAAACGCCGCCCCATTCTCCGTAATATAAATCGGCAATCCCGGATAATGATCGCTCAACCAGTGCAGCAACCGATGCAGTCCCTCCGGCACGATCGGCCAATCCATCGCCGTCCGTAAAACATCCGGCTGAGAAACCAACTCCGTCTCCATCGGCCCCGCTCCCGTCGCATGCCGAACCACGTCGCTCGTGTAATAATTCAGCGCGATGGTATCCATCGATCCCCGCAGCAATTGCTGATCCTCATACGTGAACTCCGGCAACAGCGGTCCCAGCCGTTCCCGAAGCAGCGCGGGATAATCCCCGTCATACACGGGCTGTGCGAACCAACCCGCAAAATTCATCATCGCTCGTTCCGCAGCCGCCACGTCCGCCGCCGAACCACTCGCCGGATAACTATAACTTGTATTCAACGCAAAACTAATCTGACCGTTCCCGTATCGATGGTTTCGATACCGTGCCGCCGCGTAGGCATGCGCACGCAGCAGATTGTGCCCCGCCCAATATCCCGCCTGCTCGTCCCGAATCCCCGGCGCATGAACCCCGTCCATGTATCCCGCCTTCACCACCACCCACGGCTCGTTGATCGTGCACCAGTTCCGCACGCGATCCCCCAACCGATCATACACCACTCCCGCATAATCCGAAAAAATCATCGCCATATCCCGGCAAACCCATCCCCCCAACTCGTCCTGCAAAACCTGAGGCAAATCCCAGTGATAGAGCGTCACGAACGGCTCGATCCCCGCCGCGCACAACGCATCCACCAGTCGATCGTAAAAATCCAAACCCCGCGAGTTCACCGCTCCTCGCCCTGCCGGCATCACGCGCGGCCAACTCACGCTGAACCGATACGCCCCCAGGTTCAGTCGTTTCATCAACTCCACGTCTTCTCGATACCGATGATAGTGATCGCACGCCGTTTCCCCGGTCTCTCCGCGTGTCGTCGCTCCCGTTTTCGCGCAAAACACATCCCAGATGCTCGGACCTTTCCCATCCTCCTGCGACGCCCCTTCGATCTGATACGCCGAGGTCGCCGCTCCCCACAAAAACCGACTCCGGCGGACCTCTCTTGGATCGTTCGGCTCCTTCGATTTCATCTCATCCATGCGAACTCATCCTGAAAACGGCAAAAACCGTGCGCAATCGAATGTTATTCAATGACTTGTATTCTTGCGACCATCACCCATTCCGACTCATGTTATAATATAGTCTTTACGATAATAAATAGTAGTATCCAATGAAAGCGCTTGCAATATGGGCCACAATCGGATATAATTCCTATATCAGCGTTTGATATCGGATTCGTAAGTTGCGTCCGGTGAGCTGGTGCCAGACGACATTTCTCATCTTTTGTGGTTCCTCGAATGGAGGAGGCCATCTCGATATGATCATACCATTCAAAAAATCAAAACACCCACCACAAGCCTTCACTTTAATTGAACTTCTCGTCGTCGTGGCCATCATTGCTTTGCTCATCGCCATTCTTCTGCCTTCCCTCAACAGCGCCCGACGACAAAGCAAAAACACTATCTGCATGTCCAATCTTCACCAACTCGGCCTGACCGCCGTGCAATACGGCGGTGACAACGAAGATCGTCTCCCCTGGATGTGGCGACAACCGATACCGGTGGCCAACCCGACTACTTATCGTTTCCACCAATACTACCAGATTTTCCAGTTTTGGCCTTACATCAAGGATCTCAATATCTATATCTGCCCCTTGGCCGAAGGCGACAACTCCGTCAACAAATACCTCCCGGATCCTACACACGACCCCACCGGATACACATATTACTGGCCCTCCAACAACGGCAGCCTCTTTAACGACGCGTACTACAAAAAACGCTGGTGGCCCAACTATCCCGTGAACCCCAATTGGGAGTGGGTTCCGTGGTGTTATACGGAATATTATTTCAACGATTGGGGCGACGGTGCGAAGGATCTCTTAACGGGTGCGCCTATCCCCCAGATCAGCGGCGGCGCCATCAACAACATCCCGTTTCCCCAATACGCCGTCACCATCTGCGATGCCGTTTATGGAACGTCCACCCCTCGCCACAACGGCTCGAATAACTTCGCCTTTCTCGACACCCACGTGGAGCGAATTGAGCGATTGCACTACTACGATACTACTCCCCTCACAATCCCACCAGATACCGGTTACAAACCCTTGGATTATGATGCTTTCAACAACCGACCTTTTTATTGCTGGGGTTTGACAAACACTGGAATTGTGGGCATGTAGAAGTCATCACATAAACGTGTGGCACCGGCATCCTGCCGGTGAAAACCTTTGGCTGGTCTATTCACGAAAAAGATTCTGGATGTGAGGAACAACAGAACGACCCACGCTTATCTCCCCTGAACGACGAGTAAATTCCTC
>CAIVHJ010000112.1 GCA_903905665.1 uncultured Phycisphaerales bacterium | reverse complement strand
GGCGGGAATAACAATCTCGGGATGATTGTGTCCCACATTTGCCAGATAACCAGCCATGTGGCAGCGGATTTCTTCGCCAACATTCTTGTCCGCTACGGCGACCAGAAAAACTGGCAGGAGCATATCCGGACGATTGCGCCCCATCACCGCCAATGCCCCGCCTATTTGCACGCGACTCGCATCGTCGGTTTCCTTATCGGACAGTGCGGCAATCAAGATCGGCATGAAGACCTCGGCGCCATTCGTGCCAAAAGCCGACATCGCATTCGCAATCCTTCCACAACCACCCACCGACCGGAGTGAATTCGTAAACCTCTCAAGCAGAACTGCAATTACGGCATCAGGATGATTCTGCCCAACATTGACCAGAACCGCGTAAGGGTTTTGTTGAAACATCATTCTGTTCTGTACGGGAAGTTCGGTTTTGACGGTCTTGACCAAGGCAGGTATCGCGGCTTCAGCATTGGTGCCCATCTGGTTCAAGACATTTAAGATACACCCCCGAATATAAAATCCGCTTGTCTTGCGGACTTCCATTCGCATTGCACCTTGGACAAATGGGTTGTTTGTATCGAAAAGCGTTTCCACCAACTTGTCGGCAAGGGACGGAACAGCGTCTTTGCCGATGCAGAAGAGGGCGCGTTCTGAATAGCCTTGGTTCTGGCCAATGGTTTTCAGCAAGTCGGGAATCGCTGGCTTCGCAACGGGGCCAAGAATTTTGAATGCTTCTAACGCTCGCTCATGGTAATCGGCCTTCGACGAATAGCGAACCGGTCCGCTGATCCATTTCACCAAGTATGGAACCGCATTCGAACCCATTGTCCTGATCGCCAACCTCGCCCCAATGTTTCCTCCTGCGTGATAACCGTCCGTGGTCGGATCCTTGTACCAATGCTCCATCCAATAGCTGATGGTTTGCCCCTCGAATTTTGGTTCCATGGAAAAGACCACAGTCGGGTCGTGCAAACTGAGCCACACACAGATTATCGCGACTGCGCCGATGGCTATGAGGAGAATTGTGGCTTTTCTCATCTTGTCTGGACTATGCGGCGCACTGCCGAAGCTGACGAGTCGAAAAAGTGTGTTTCATCCCCCCAGAATCTGTGGCTTAATCGTGCCCCGTGAAGATTGACGGCATCATCCCAGCGCGCTTCGCCTCAACCCGCTTTCCCGGCAAACCGCTGGCGCTCATCGCCGGCAAGTCGCTCATCCAGCGCGTCGTCGAGCAGTGCCGCAAGGCGAAGTCGTTGAGCGAAGTCATCGTGGCCACGGACGACGCACGCATCGTGGATGTGGCTAAGGCGTTTTGCCGCGTGGAGATGACCCGGGCCGATCATCCGAGCGGCTCGGACCGCATCGCCGAAGTGGCCGCCCGCTGTGAGTGCGACGCGGTAGTAAACGTGCAGGGCGACGAACCACTGATTGACCCAGCGGTGATTGACGCCGTGGCCGAAGCGCTGGCGAGGAGCGAAATGTCCACCGCCGCCACCCCGATCCGCAGCGCGGAGGAATACGAAAGCCCAAACGTCGTGAAAGTCGTTGCCGACGCCGCGG
>CAIVHJ010000111.1 GCA_903905665.1 uncultured Phycisphaerales bacterium | reverse complement strand
CTTCACTTGGCATCTTGGTCCAGCGGATCTCGCAGCGGGTCATCAACTCGTCGTCGAGGCGCACATAACCCGCGTCGTCGTCACCGTCGAACGCACCCGGCTCCCAGTCGGCGGGGACGGAAATCTGCAGACCGCGCCAGGCAAAGATCGACATGTCTTGCGACGTGCTGGACGACCGTTGATTATTCATCGTCCTGGCGTTTCCGGTCTTGTGCGCGCCCTTGTTCATGATCCGATTCTAACGGTTCGTCGCCTGATGCAAAGTCCATATTTCGTCATCGCACCCGATTTCCGGAAGCGAGCGAACTGCTGGTTGACAGCCTTTGAAATAGGCGTAGGATTTGCGCAATCAGAATGACCGCTAGGTCGTGGTCAAAGATTGGTTGGGCGGATAAAGGAGCTCGAAAGATGAAGCAGATCACGATGGCGTTGTTGCTCGGAGCTTGTGTGGTGTCGTGTAAAGCACCTCAACACATTGCCAGCCGTCCCGTTGTCCCTCCCGGAGCTGCTGAACTCGGTTATACGAAGTGTGTCATCAACGAGAAGCCCACCGCCGCTGACATCGCTCCCGGATCCAAAGGCGCAGGCAAGTGGTTCAGTGGACAGTGGTGGTGTTCCCCCAAGCCATCCCTGGACAAATACTCGACCCAGGGCGGCATCCTCGCGCTTGTTCTCGATGGTGATCTGGTCAGTACCCCGAACGATTTCTCGACTGGCAAGCTGCCTTTGTTGCCTGGTTCGGATGGTTTCTATGTTGAATTTGATTATTGGCTTTCGGACTGGGATCCGGACCACTTCCCGGCCGTCTGGCTGATGCCGGCCGAGCACAACGGCAAACAGGAGGATCAATATGCCGGTGATCCTGCCGGCTATGAGCGCTGGATGGAGTTTGACATCGACGAAGGCGGCTTCGGTCCCGGGCTGACCGGAACGGTTCATAGCTGGTATGGCATTTATCCGAAAATCGAGGGAATCCAGAATCCGAACAATGTTTCCGCTGTCGCCATCGATCGCAGCAAGAAACATACGTTCGGGGGTAGCTATGATCCGGTCAAGCAAACCGTAACCTGGTGGGTGGATGGAGTGAAACAGATGAGCGCGGGCCCACCCCATGTGCCGGTCGAGGGGCCGAAGCAACATTTCTACCTGATCATCAGCGCTCAGAGCCATGGGAAGAAAACGCCATACACCATGTTCGTCAGCGGCGTTAGAGCTTACGTGCCACCGAGTTCGACGTTACCGGCGGCATCGGCTGAGTGATGGATCAGTCTAATGCCCAAGAACAGAAGGCAGCGAACCGCCACGCAACGAAAAACATTTGGTCATGTGGTTGGTTGACAGCCTCCGAAAAGGGCGTAGGATTTGGCCGAACCTGAGTTGGGAGATGTTTTTATGCCGAACGACACCGAGAAAGAGAATTTGCAGAAGGGCATGGTGAAAGCCGCCGCAGGATATTTCCTGCTCGTCTTGCTCGGGTCGTTGCTGTCCGCCTTGCTCGGCGGTGGTTTTGGTGCGCTCGTCGCCACGGTTTCTCCCGAGTTCGTGAAGGGCTTGTTTTCGCTGAAGCCGGAGGACGGCAGTATTACCCGATACGCATTCTCGGTCGGGATGAT